>JAUWMY010000349.1 GCA_030612945.1 Desulfobacteraceae bacterium | reverse complement strand
GCACCAAACCTGACTGGAGCATTACTGGATCAGAGATTAAAGTGACTGTTGAAGGCTACGGAACCGTAAAACATGCTGCCTTTCGGGTTGGCAAAATCCCCATTTTATATATGCCCTATATGATTTTTCCGGCCACTAACAAACGGCAAAGCGGTTTCCTGCCTCCCAGGATTGGGTATTCCACACTCAACGGGGCTGATATGGAAGTGCCGTTTTTCTGGGCCATCTCTGACCAAACAGATGCCACATTTTATCAGCGTTATATGGCCAAACGCGGTTATATGCAGGGCCTGGAGTTCCGCTATCTCCTGGACGAGGATTCAGATGGGACTTTTTTCTTTAATATCCTCTCTGACAAAAAAGAAAAGGATCTGAGTGACCCGGACGATGTTAAGATCAGCCCCTTTGATCGAACAAATGACATCAGGTACTGGTTTTTGGGCAAGTCGGATCAGGATTTGCCTTTGGGCGTTGAGTTACGTCTTGATGCGGATTATGTAAGTGATCAGGATTACCTCAGGGAATTTCAGGAAGGACTTTTTGGTTTAACGGCAAGGCCGGATTTGGTCACAGAATTCGGACGCCCGGTTCTGGAAAAACGTTCGCCTTTAAGGACATCCAACCTCAGACTCAGTCGTGACCGGGATAATTATAGTCTCCAGGCCGGGGCGAGCTATTATGAGCAGGCAGCAGATCCGGACCTGCAAGACGAAACGCCTCAACCGCTGCTGGGGCTCAATTTTGCCCTGCCCACAGAACAGATAATGGATTCCCCCATGTTTTTCGACTTGGACTCTAACTACGATTATGGCTGGCGAGAAGAGGGAGTTAAGGGCCATCGAGCGTCCGTATCTCCCGAGCTAAATTTTCCCCTGTGGTTTGGCCCCTACCTGGAATTTGAGCCTTCCTTTCGCTATACCTTTAATGCTCAGTGGTTCGATGAGGGCAAGGGAAGCGCGGAACATCAATATAAAAGAGCCTATGAGGCTGGCGCCAACCTCCTGACCGATCTGGAGCGGGTCTATGACTTTAATTGGTGGGGCGCCAAAAAACTAAAGCACCGAATGCGCCCTGTGCTCAGTTACACCTACCTGGTTCCTCAAGACGAAGATGTTGAGAGTCCCTGGTTCGAACCTATCGACGCCGATGGCCGGAAAAACAGGATCGCCTTTTCCCTTGAAAATTACTTAAACGCCCGACTTGAGAACAAAAAGGGGGGAGTGAGTTACCACCAGTGGGTCACCTTAACCCTTACTCAGGCCTATGACATTGACGAGGAAAGGCGCCATACGGAGCCCGGGGAAAAAAGGAGGCCCTTTGAACCCCTGAATGCCACGATGAGAGTGCAACCCCTTGGCAACATTGACTTTCTTGGCCGGGTGAACTGGGATTATTATGACCAGGAAATAACCAATGCAGGTGTCTCCCTTGACCTGTTCTTTAAACGGTCAGGAGGGAGAAAAGACACCTTCAAGATAGATTATGTATTCGAGAGAGACACCCAGGAGACTGTAAGCGCTGCGTTCGCTCTAAACCTGGCTTACGGATTTTCGGTAGGCGCTTCAATAAAAAGGGACATACTTCTCGACACAAACATTTCTAACAGTTACTGGCTGGGCTACGACAGCCAGTGTTGGGGTGTAGAGCTTGGCGCAGAAACAGACGAAAGAGATACAACGGTGATGGTGCTCTTTAAGCTCCTGGGCCTGGGAAATATCAACGCGTCCTATTAGCCTCATTTTATTCGGTTCCCCAGCCGGTCCAAAAAAAGTACTGCGAGAAGGCCGGCCACCATTAAAGAGATGGCAGCCAAAACCTCGACGTTCCATTGCCCGGGCAGGATATTTGACTGGACAAGGGGTACCATCTGGCCGTGTGAATCTACCACACTCTCCAGTGTTTCCTTCCAGGGCCATACCTTGCGCAACGAGCCGATCATCAGTCCGGTCAGTGTGGCCACCATCAAGTCATGGTAGTTTTTTAATAGCCACCCTAATATGCGGGAAAATGCGATAATACCAACGCAGGCGCCTGCGGCCACCAAACCAAGAACAAGAAAATCCCTGTAGTTGACCGCATCAAGCACATACTGATACTTGCCCAAAAGGACCAGGATATAGGAACCGGATATTCCCGGGAGAATCATGGCACAAATGGCAACAGCCCCACAAAGGAAAAGAAACCAGTAGTCATTGGGGGTGGCGACCGGCACCAGACCCACCAAAAAATAGGAGCCCAGGGTGCCACCCACCAAACATAGCCATGTTAAAATTCTCCATGCTTCAACGCGTCGGCTTACACTCAGCACAGAGGCAAGAATCAGCCCCAGAAAAAACGACCATATAAAAATAGGCCTGTTTTGGAGGAGCCAGCTGAGGAGCTTAGACAGCGAGAAGATTGCCGCAAGAATACCAATACCCACTGTTAGAAGAAACTGCCAGGAAATGCGATCAAGCAGAGGCCGGAATTTTAAGGTCACGAGGAATTGAAGACCCTTCAGATCAAAAGATTTTATGGCATCAATCAATTCTTCGTAAATACCAAGGATAAAGGCCATGGTTCCACCGGAAACACCTGGGACCACATCAGATGCGCCCATGCAAAAGCCCTTAACACTCAAAACAATATAGTCGGTAAAGGATCGGTTTTTACTGTTCATTTTCATTTCATACACTAAATATCTTACCCGGATTCAAAATTCCTCCGGGGTCAAAGGCCTGCTTTATCCTGGACATAAGTTCCAGTCCGGCCCGGGGTATTTCCATTTCAAGATATGGAGCTTTAGTAATGCCAATGCCGTGTTCCCCTGTAATGGTTCCTCCCATCTGAATGACTTTTCTAAACAATGCCTTTACCATCACATGGGCATTTTCCAGCTCCCCGGCATTGTTCTTATCAAGCATGATATTTACATGGATATTCCCGTCGCCCGCGTGACCAAAGGCCGGGATGGGAAGACCATACTGTTGGCTCAATTCGGCCAGGTAACCGACCAATTCAGCCATCCGGCTTCTGGGGACAACAATATCTTCATTGATTTTATGAGGTCTTAATTTATAGAGTGAGGGTGAAATGTTTCTCCTGGCATCCCATAACCTTTCTGCCTCTTCCTTATCTGTCGCAGCTTCAAATTTGAGAGCCCCTCCACGTTCGCACATTTCCCGAACCCTTTCTGCCTCCAGTTCCACAATCATATCATCACCATCTACCTCAATCAGGAGCATGGCTCCGGCTTGAGCAGGAAAAGGAAGATCCATCTCCTCTCTGACACATTCCAGGCAGAGCCTGTCCACAAATTCAAGGATGGTTGGAATGATCTTGTTTCGGATGATATTAGAGACGGTCTTAACGGCTGAGGGAACGTCCTGGAAAAAAGCGACCATGGTCTTTCGGGCCGAAGGTTTTGGGATCAGGCGAAGGGTGATGGCAGTAATGACCGCAAGGGTCCCCTCAGATCCAATGATAAGCCGGGTCAAGTCATAGCCTGCGACGCCTTTCATGGTCTCCACACCGGTCTTAATGATCTGCCCCGTGGGAAGCGCAACCGTCAACCCTAAAACATAATCTCTTGTCACGCCGTACTTTACGGCCCTTAGTCCCCCTGCACACTCAGCCACATTGCCCCCGAGAGTGGAGATGTTTAAACTGGCAGGATCTGGTGGGTAAAAGAGTCCAACTTTTTCAACGGCCTCCTGAAGATGGCCTGTAATAACACCCGGCTCCACTTTACAGATCAGATTGTCCTCATCAATGGCGAGGATACGGTCAAACCGGTTCATGCCCATAACAAGGCCACCTTTTACGGGCAGGGACCCACCGCTCATGCCACTTCCCGGTCCCCTGGGGATGCCAGGAAACCCTTTTTC
>JAUWMY010000282.1 GCA_030612945.1 Desulfobacteraceae bacterium | reverse complement strand
CGATCGAGTCCCAGGCGAAGAGCCTTTCGACAATGATCATTGCTCCGCCGCTGGGGTTTGCCATCGACCTTGTGCGGAATCACGGTATTGGTGCGAGCGAATTCTGGCCGGTGGGGGTCCTTGGGGCATTAATCGCACTCGGATTTTTCCTGCCCGGAAGGAGTTACACCGAGGTACAGCAACAACAGTAACTGATCATTAGGTAGCAGGATCTTGATTATTTTTTTTGTGCCATCACGACCCTGTAAAGGTGGCTGTAATCCTTAATTCGGGTCTTTTCCCCATAGTCCTTGATTTCTCCAATCAATCCCAGGGCCTTCTGTGTCTGACCGGGCGCCATTTCCACCATAATCCATCCACCAGGATTCATGAAGGCCGGAGCTTCCGAGATAATCTTTTCGATAAAATACATCCCTCCTTCACGGCCGTCCAGGGCCAATCTGGGTTCATAATCGCGAACTTCCGGAGAAAGGTCCTTGAATTCTTCAGAGGCAATATAGGGAGGGTTTGACAAAATAATATCAAAAGTTACGCCCTGGTCCAGCAGGGGTTCCCAAAGGTTTCCCTGTATAAACCTGATCTTGTCTGTGACCCCGTGTTTCTCAGTATTTAGACGAGCAAGCTTCAGGGCTCCAGCAGATATATCTGTGGCCCAGATTTCGGTCTGCTGGACCTCGTTGGCCAGGGATATGGCAATGGCACCACAGCCGGTACCAAGGTCCAATACCCTGGGCGTATGATTCTCCGCTGCAGGAAAAACTTTAAGCCGTTCGATAGCCTGCTCGACCAGCAATTCAGTCTCAGGCCTCGGAATAAGGACCTGCGGAGTTACTACGAACTCAAGGGACCAGAATTCCTGAGTCCCGGTGATGTACTGCAAAGGTTCGCGTTTGGTTCGTCTTTGGATGAGTGTGCGGTAGCCGGAAAGTTCATTTTCTGTTAAAGGTTGGTCGAAATTTAAATAGAGAGTTACGCGATCGACATTGAGCTTGTGCGCCAGAAGAATTTCAGCGGTTAGGCGGGGGCTGTCAATACCTTTCTTTTCCAGGTACTCGGTAGTAACATGCAAAAGGTCTTTTACGATCCAGGATTTGTGACGCATTGCCAATTCACCGAATGATTAGCCTGCAGGGCTTTTCTTTAGAGCTTCGGTCTGGAAATAAGTAGTCAGGGGGTCGACAATAATATCCAGTTCCCCCCGAAGGACTTCCTCCAATTTGTATAAAGTAAGCCCTATCCGGTGATCAGTAGCCCTCCCCTGGGGAAAATTATATGTTCTGATTCTTTCACTTCTGTCTCCTGATCCCACCATGTTCCTGCGCTCCTCAGAAATCTTTGATTGTTGTTCTGCCTGTTGCCTGTCCAGCATACGGGACAGGAGAACTTTCATGGCCTTGGCCTTGTTTTTGTGCTGTGATTTTTCGTCCTGGCAGGTGACAACGATTCCTGACGGCAGGTGGGTAATACGGACCGCGGAGTCCGTGGTATTCACATGCTGGCCACCATGCCCGGAGGAACGGTAAACATCAATACGAAGGTCCTCGGGATTGATGTCCACATCTATCTCCTCTGCCTCCGGGAGTATGGCCACTGTAACTGCCGATGTGTGAATTCGTCCCTGGGCCTCTGTCTCCGGCACTCGCTGGACGCGATGAACACCGCTTTCATATTTTAGTCTGCTGTAGACCATTTGACCTTCGATGAGTACAATTATTTCTTTAAATCCCCCAATACCGGTAGAATTTTGACTGAGAATTTCTATTTTCCACCCCTTCAGTTCCGCATATCGACTATACATTTTGAAGAGGTCACCTGCAAAAAGTGCAGCTTCATCACCGCCCGTTCCGGCCCTTATTTCCAGCAAAATGTTTTTTTCGTCGTTTGGATCTTTGGGCAAAAGAAGGGCTTTGAGGTTTTCTCCGAGTTTTCCCAAGTCTAATGTGAGACTGTCAATCTCTTCCTTTGCTAATTTCCGCATCTCCGGATCCGAATCATCTAACAACGATCGATTACTCTCAATTTCCTCCTGCACAGATTCATATTTGCGGTATGTGGTAATTATCGGGGTGAGCATGCTGTGTTCTTTGGCATACTTCTGATAGGTTTTTTGATCCCGGATTACATCGGGACTGCTTAATTGTCCCTCCAGTTCACCATAACGATCTTCAATTTCTTTGACTTTTCCGAACATACAGACCTCGTCATTTAACAAGTCAGAAGTTCTACAGCTTATTTAAGTTATAGATATTTACTGAGGCTTGGTATTCTTGACTCATCCCGCCATGGCGGGAGAATAATGGAACAGTGGAATAATGGAATGTCGTAGATCCCGTCTTTAGTCCCGCTAAAGCGGGATAAACTCGTCTTCTACCGATTGGATTAGATCCAAATTTTTCATTTCTCTTAATGAACGCTCTCAGGTCGTGTGAGGCTCAGGTTTTCGCAGAGGCTTCCTTGTTGAATTTGGCATACTTCTTCCTGAATCGCTCAACTCTGCCAGCTGAATCTACCAGTTTTTGTTTACCCGTAAAAAAAGGATGGCATTTTGAGCAAATCTCAACATTTATCTCCTTGACAGTGGAACCTGTCTCAAATTCACTGCCGCAGGCGCAGTGTACGGTCGCCTTATGATATTCGGGATGAATTCCTTTTTTCATTTTTTCTCCTTTTATTCACTCATTGAATCCAAGAATTTTTTATTATCCTTTGTTCTTTTTATTTTTTCAAGTAAAAATTCCATGCTGTCCACTGGCGTCAAAGGCGCAAGCAGTTTCCTCAGTATCCAAATACGGTTCAAGTCTGCCTTTTCTATTAAAAGCTCTTCTTTTCTGGTCCCGGAACGATTAATATCTATGGATGGGAAGACTCTTCTGTCAGTCAGCTTTCGATCCAGGTGAATTTCCATGTTTCCTGTGCCTTTGAATTCTTCAAAAATAACCTCGTCCATCCTGCTTCCTGTATCAACGAGAGCCGTGGCAATAATTGTGAGACTCCCCCCGTCTTCGATATTTCTTGCCGCGCCAAAGAAACGCTTGGGTTTTTGGAGTGCATTAGAATCTAAACCACCGGACAAGATTTTCCCGCTAGGCGGAACAACCGAGTTATATGCCCGGGCCAACCGGGTAATGCTGTCAAGGAGAATTATGACATCAAGCTTATGCTCAACCAGCCTCTTCGCCTTTTCAATCACCATTTCAGCTACCTGGACATGGCGTTGTTGTGGTTCATCAAAGGTGGAACTGATGACTTCCGCATCCACGGATCGCTCCATGTCAGTTACTTCCTCTGGCCTTTCGTCGATAAGAAGAACGATTTTATGGATATCTTTATCATTGGCGCTCACACTGTTGGCAATGTTTTGGAGAAGCATTGTCTTCCCGGTCCTTGGAGGAGCCACAATAAGACCCCGCTGGCCTTTTCCAAGGGGTGTCATCAGGTCCAGGATCCTTGAGGAGTAATTGTCTGACTTGGTTTCCAGCTTAACCCTTTCATCAGGATAGAGGGGTGTAAGATTATCAAAGAGGATTTTTTCTCTGGCCAATTCCGGATCTTCATGGTTGACCTTTTCCACTTTCAAAAGGGCAAAGTATCTCTCCGTGTCTTTGGGCGGACGAATCTGGCCGGCAATGGTGTCACCGGTTCTCAAATTGAAGCGTCGTATCTGTGAGGGAGAAATATATATATCATCAGGGCCCGGAAGGTAATTGGCGTCAGGAGCCCTGAGAAACCCGAACCCATCCGGCAGGGTCTCCAGGACACCTTGGCCATATATAAGGCCGTTTCGTTCAGAATGAGCTTGCAGCAGAGAAAAAATAAGATCCTGCCTGCGCATCCCCGATGCGCCCTCAATATTAAACTCCTTTGCCATATTCGTTAGTTCACTGATCTTCAACTTCTTAAGTTCAATAAGATCCATATTTTTTCTCCATCAAAATATAATGTGTCGGAAACTGAAATCAAAAGGCGTTTTCGAGATTCGGTGTTTTTTCCTCGTCTCGCCATGGTGGGATAATAATGGACTGAGGGGATAAATTACCTCTCTTCCAAAAACCCATTATTCAAATTTTATATTGAGCCAAATTGCGGAGCAAGCTGGGGCTAATTTTTTTAATAAAGAGAAAAACAGGGCCGCAACATGGGGAAAAGCTGAAAAGTATTCACAATGCCCTCCCTCGGGCACTAAAATCAACCCTAAAACCCTTCAATGTGCATTAGAAATAGTAACTCAGCAGATTAGCTATGAAGTCTTCTTAGATGTCCGGTCTATACCGAATCCTCCAAAAGGCAGGGAAATAATTTAGATTAGTATACTATATTCATCTTTGCTTCTCATGTCAAGTTCTTTGTTCGCTTGAAATTACAAATTCAACTGTTTCAGGGACTGTACGACACGGTCCATATCGTCCGGAATTGGTGCTTCAAATTCCATATATCGACCTTCAACCGGATGGATAAAACCCAATTTCTTTGCATGGAGCATTTGTCTGTCAATGGCAGGCAGCACGCCCTTTTTGTGGAGCGGATGCCTTTTCCACCAGTTCCGGCCGTACCCGTAAACCTGATCCCCCACAACGGGGTGGCCGATGTGGGAAAGATGCACCCGGATCTGGTGG
>JAUWMY010000088.1 GCA_030612945.1 Desulfobacteraceae bacterium | reverse complement strand
ACGATAAACACGGCGATAATCTTTCGAACAAAAATTTCATCAAACGGTTCATCTATCGATATTTGATCAGTAAGATACTGACCCGAAGGGCGGAAAAATTCCGTCAAAAACGAATGCCATAATTCCTTGATATAGGTTGTGGTGGGGGTAAAACCGTCAAGACCTTAGCTGAATTAGCCACAGAAGGGAAGATATTCGGTATTGACTATTCAAAAAATTGCGTGGCAGTGGCCAGCAGGATTAATAGGAAATTCATTGATGCAACCCGGATTAAATTGTTATTGACTTTCTCATAGTTTTCTTGCCATGGGGATACCACAATCAGGGCATTTCATCTTTGTGCAGGGCGTACCGGTAATATGTTTCAATTCCTTTTTACACCTCAGACATATGCAAAGTCCTCCTGGTCCGGCTCCAACTTCCCAGCCGACGCCCCCTGAACTTGTAGCCAGGCTTTCTTCAGGAAGCTTCTCTTTCCCGCATTCATGGCAGCGCTCATCGGGCACTCCACTGCCACGGCCCATGCCCTTTCCTTTACCCTGTGGGCCTGTTCCATCGCGATTAGGCATTAAAAAATCTCACTCCTTTATTTACCTGTTGACTTTCTTTTATCCTCGAGCTTCTCTCTTTCCTCTTCCTTTCCTACTGATTTACCAAATCTGTAAGCCGCATAAAATAACACGCCTGTAAAAAGGATTCTAAGCGGGATATACACGTTTCTCACCTCCTTATGGTTGAAACTTGAAACTTGATAATGGCTTATGTGATGATAGTTATTTTCAGGATCGAGTTTTAATCGTCCAAAAATATTTTCCTATAACCCTAACCCGGACAAGCCGGAATTGACTATTGACAATTGAATATTTGTGTCCCCGTCATTTTTATGATAATTCTTTTATAATGGAAAGAATTCCTTAAATATTCAATATTCAATCGAAAATATTCAATCATTTGAGGTGTAAGCCGGGGAGCAGTTTTTTCACTTCCTCTCTCAGCCGCTCCACATCATTTTCCTCCACCACTTGTTGCCAAAAGCCGGGAGGGAGGAGATCTGTATCGTATTGAACAACCACAGATCCTGCATAGAGGTTCAGCCTTACATCCTTGATAGCCTCAATCTGATCTAATACTCCTTGCACCTTTTTTTTAATGCCATTCAGCTTTGGCCACATAGTCAAAATGGTGTTATTAAACCTCAATCGTATCCGGCCCGGAATATGATGGGCAATCTCTGTTTCTTCAAGCAAAGGTATAAGATAATCTTCGATAGTCATGATAACCTTCAAGCCCCTTATCCTGCGTGGCGTATCTGATGTCTTGTTACACTTTTTACCCTGTCATATTCTTTCTTGTACAGGATGTGGTGCCAGTAAGAGAAGCCAATCAATGCCGTACCGGAGGCGATGTGTAAGTATTTTACAGTCTTATTGTCCTGGAAAAAAGCCGTTCCCGCTGTCATTACAAGGGAAATTATCATCCCTGTCTTGGCATACTCTTTTGACCTGTTGTTTGACATTGCTTTCTCCTTACTTCTTCTCAGTCTTCTCAGCTTTTGTGTCTTCTTCTTTTTTTGTAACTCCTTTTTTGACCTTTTTGATTTCTTTTTTTGCCTCTTCACTGACTTTAGCAAATGATTTTACGACAGCCCGTTTTACCGTATCGCTGGTCAATAAAAAGGTGGCTGCCCCCCCAATAAGCATGCCTGTCCAGAAAGAAGAATCATCAGTCCTGAAAAACTTCCTCACTCTGTCGGTCACTGGCACCTGAGCCGGGGCATAGGTCTTTCCGTATTGTAATTCATCATATTTTTTGACTTTTGGATGGTCGCTGGCGCTGTGATTTTCCGGTGTATTTTGTCCTGGATGTTGCATTTTTTATCCTCCTTATTTCTTTTTTTCGTTAAGCTCGTGTAATACTTCTGCCTCTAAATCTCCAAGCTGTTCCTTAAGTTCTTCAACACCACCTTTTACAGAAGCTGATGCCTTGATTACGGTCTTCATAATTCCTTTTTTGACAGTGGAGTTGGTAAGCAGCATAGTAGCAAGGCTCCCGACTAAAATACCCTTCCAGAAAGAATCATTATCGAACTGAAAAAAGCTGCTCAGCCCCGATGGAGCGGGAATATCCCCGGTAATCTCCGGCGCCTGGTTAAATGCTTCGTTGCCCGTGCTGTCCATATATGTCCCATGCCTCAATTCATCGTGGCCAGGCTCCTTATGGTGCCCGGGCGCAATGCCGTGCCCTCCATCGGTGTCACCCGTTCCACAGCCTGTACTATCCTGTCCTCCTGTAGTTGCAGGGGCATCATGTGCCTGCAATCCTCCATTGTCCTGACTTCCTGCTGCTCCTGGCGGATCCTGTGCTGCCATGTTGCCTGGATTTGCAGATTGGGGCTGCCCTGCTTCTTGTTGTGGAGCTGGCCCTGGGTTTATATAAGGCGGGGATGCCCCATAAACCGGCATTACCCAATACCCGGGCATCTGTCCCTGGGGAGAGCCGCCCTGAGACATATAATACCCCGGCTGTAAATTTGGTGATTGAAAATATCCGTATGGGAAAGGCGCCTGCGATGGAAAAGGCCCGGGTTGTAGTCCCGCATTTCCTTCACCGCCGCTCTGGGGGGCAGGGTTTCCTTCCTGAGCAGGACCAGTCTCCTGGCCTCCTTCAGGATTGCCTGCGCCTCCCGTCTCTACTTCGCAAGGTTTGACATTCTCCTTTGTTTCCATGGGTTTTCCTCCTTCAGTTCATCATTTTGAAGCCTTTTTTTCTTTTTCCAGCATTACCTCAGATTTGGCATCTTCCCACTCTTCCTTTAGCTCTTCAGTGGAATCCTTGACCCCCTTATAAATACTGACGCCGGCCTTCATGATTCCCTTTTGTACTTTTTTACTGGTCAGCAGAAGTATAGCAGCGCCGCCAATCAATAATCCCTTTACTAAAGATGGATACATCATGTTCTCACCTCCTTTTTATATGGTTAAATAGTTAAATGGTTGAGAAGTTAAGTTGTTAAACTTTAGATCACTTTAGGCACTTTAGACACTTTAGATCACTTTATTCCCCTGGTTCATAAAAAAGCAGTTTTCCGGAATTCGTTACCACATACACCGTAATTGCGTTGTGGATAAGAGCTCCGGTAAAAGGAGAAATAAAAGCAAATGTTGCCAGAACGACCCCGATGAGATTGAGAAAAATAGAAATCCGGTAATTCTGGTGAATTATTTCCCCGGTTTTTTTGCCAAGGGTAATCGTCTGACAGACCAGGTCGAGATCATCCTTATTAAGTACAATGTCAGCATGTTCGAGAGCGGCATCTGCGCCGGAAGTGCCCACGGCAAAACTCAGGTCCGCGCTGGTAAAGGCAGGTGTATCATTAATCCCGTCCCCCACCATGGCCACAACGCTTTCCGGATTATTTGTTTTGTAGTCTTTAATAAAGTCAGCCTTGTCCTCCGGCAGCATAGACCATCTGATATCTGTCAGAGGAAGGCCCTCAGCCACTGCCCTGGCATTAAATTCATTGTCCCCGGTTAGCATAAAAATATTTTTGATGCCATTTGCCCTCAGTTTATGCAGGGTCCTTTCAGCATCCTGTCTGATTTTGTCCTCAACGCCTATCAGGCCGATCAGCTTCCCATCCTGGGCCACAAAAAGGACTGCTTCCCCTTTCTTTTGTATGCGGACCTCCTCCTCGTGGCCGGCCACGTGGTCCACGGCAAAGTCTTCCATGAAGTGAGGACTTCCAACAAGGATTTGCTTTCCCTCTATTGTTGCCCTGACGCCATGCCCAATAATAAGCTCTGTTTCCATACTGGGAGGAATTTCTATTTCGCACTCTCTGACTCTTGTAAGCACGGCCAGTGATAGCGGGTGTTTCCATTTTTCCTGGGAAGATGCTGCAAGTTGTAATATTCTTTCGGGGGTTATTTCAGGGTCAATGGTAATGATTCGGGAGACCCTTGGTGTGCCGCTTGTAATTGTGCCTGTCTTATCAAAGAAGACGGTATCTACATTCGGCACTTTTTCCAGATATTTTCCACCTTTTACCAGGATGCCCCGCGAAGCTGCATTGCCCATTGCCGCGCTCAAAGCCGCAGGTGTTGAAAGGGCTATGCCACAGGGACAGACAATAATCAGCATACTCATGGCCCGTTTGAAAGAACGGGTGAAAAGATATGTCACTAAAAAGAGACTCAGGGAAATGGGGACGACAGTATCAGCAAACTTGTCAGCAGTGCGCATGGTTTCTGACTCAAGGGCCTCTTCGCTTTCTATCATTTTAATTATCGAACCCATGCGGGTTTCATCACCAATCTTTTCGACCCTGACCGTGATTTCCCCCATATCAACATGGGTTCCTGCCACGACCCTGTCGCCGGCCTTTTTGTAGACCGGAAGTGATTCACCTGTCATAGATGCCTCATCCAACAGGGCATCACCATCTGTGACCAATCCGTCGCAGGGAACGGCGTTTCCGATGCGGAGGATAACAAGGTCATCTTTGACAAGTTCGCTGCTTAAAACCTCTTTTTCCCGGCCATCTATGAGCTTCCAGACCATCTGCTCCTCACCCGCCAGCATTTCGCCTATTGCCTTGCGAGTTTTTTCCGTGGTCCTGTCTTCTAAGTATTCGGAAAGGTTGATCAGGTACATTACCACCAGGGCAGTCGCGCTTTCTCGCATAATTATGGAGGCGAGTGAAGCCGTGCAGATTAATAGTTCCATGTTTGGCTTACCCGTTGCTTCAAACTTTTTGATACCTGTTTTTAGGATGGGACAGCCTAAAAATGCGGTTGTGGCCGAAGTAATATTGATGATTCCCTTGTCTATACCAAACCTTTCTCCCTCCGGGCGGAGCCTCAAGATCCATACAACGATCAGGAATACCCCGATCACGGCAAGGGCAGGCCCTGGCAGGTGTTCCGCTGCCTGTTCATTTTTTTTAAGTGGGTGGTCATGTTTCATTGTGTCTTTGTGCCCGATATCGGTCTGGTGGTTCCTGTACCCTTTATCAAGCGCAGCATCAAGTTCATCGAACCTGGGACGATCAGAAGTTGTAATCACCAGAGAACCGGTTGCAGGCCTTGGTTCGCAGGCCACTACCCAGTCAAGACGCTCAATTTCGTCTGCAAAAGATCGCAGAAGGGCAGGGTTACGATCTCCAGTCTTTATGCGCAGTCGATTCTTGATATTTTGTGCAACTCGGTAGAAAATAGTCATATAGTCTTTAATAGGTGCTGATTTTGTAGCTATTCAACCTTGATGGATTCGTAAAAAGTCAAAATTTGCACGATTCTCCAATTCAGTATTCTGACAACAAGCTTAAATAATTCGTAATTCCTGAATCCCTAAATTCCTAAATCCATGTAAAAAGGACTTTTTACATGGGCATCAACCTTGAACCGTGAACCCTTAAACTGTGAACCTGAGTAGTAGTTGCTGATTTTTATATTTTCAGTTCATGAAACCACTCAACGACTTAACCACTTAACGACTCAACCAGATTCAATCAAAAGCCTTTGAGATAAAATTATTCAAAAGTCCCTCTCCAAAGGATACGATTCCCTGACGACTCAAGATATCCTTGTGTTCTTCCATATTAAATTTTTTTAGTAGCCATTCTAAAGGGGCGATATTGATGCCGGACTCTTTTATCCCATACAGTGTCAGAATGAGCCTGAGTTGATGAATCAGCTCTATTTTTTCCGCCAGTGCAGGGCTTTCATAACGGATCGCCTCAATTTCTTCCGGCGACGATGGGATCTCCTTTATTTCATAATCATTCAAGGTTGCCTCAGAATCCCTTTCAGCCTCTTTTTTGCTTGCCTCAATAAGATTTTCAATGAGATCCGGTTCTATCTTTTGCGTTTCGTAGTCTATCTCAAACCTGTTTTTTACCGGATCAAAACGGAACTCTTCGACTCCCTCAATCCTGCTGAAATGCCCTGCCATCTGGTCCGGATCGATGGATTCTTTCTTCATGGTGGCAATATCAAGCTCGAAAATTAGCCTGCCGTGGTTGTGACTCACCACCTCGGCCCTTCTAAAAAACCTCTTTATTTCAAGATATTCGATCATTTTTACTTACTGATTCCGGCGCATACAGCACATGGATCAGATTCAAGTTTTCCACACACAGCGCAAACAGGTCTTGATACCGGAGGGAGTTCCGGCATGTCAAAGGCCAACAAACGGGTGGAGTTAAGCAAAATGCCCATGGAGTGGAAAATGTGTAAAAATCCGCTAATAATCGGGTTGATTAACCCCAGGGCTGCAAGGACAACACCGGACAGATTGGAATAGGTGGCTATGCGATAGTTTTGTTCAATGATCCTGATTGTTTCCTGGCTCAAGGCCCTTACATAAGGTATTTTCCATAATTCACTGGTGGCCAGCGCAATATCGGCCGCTTCAATAGCCACATCAGACCCTCCTGCACCCATGGCAATCCCGATATGGGCCTTTGACATGGCCAAAGCATCATTTACCCCGTCTCCGACCATAACAGGCAATCTCCCTTCGCGGATGAGTTCCTTGATCACCTCTGCCTTTTCTTCAGGGAGAAGATCAGCGTGGCAAGAGTCAACCCCAAGCTCTTTTGCAATTCCCTGGGCCACTGTCTGGTGATCTCCTGTAATCAAGAGAACTTCTTTTATCCCATCATTTTTGAGGTATTTTATGATTCTCCTGGCGCCAGGTCTGACTTTGCTCTTTATACCGATCAATCCGATCACTTTATTGTCTCTGGCAACAAAGATGGTGCTTTGACCATCATCAATCAGGCGCTCTTTGTCTTTTCCATACCTCCCAATCCTGATACTACGTGTGTCCATCAAGTGTTCATTACCCACCAGGATCTTGTGCCCGTCAAAGCTGGACTCCACGCCCCTGCCAACAATAACCTGGCAGGACGCATGGCCCGGAATTTCTATTTCCATTTCTTTTGCCCTGTCTCTGATGGCCCATGCTAATGGATGGTGTCTGTGGAGTTCGGCCGAGGCGGCTGTGCTAATCAGATCGTGTGCGGATGTTTTCTTGTTATGAATTATAATACTCTCAACTTCAGGTTGAGAGCAGGTGACTGTGCCTGTTTTGTCAAAACAGATAACGTCGGATTTCCCCACTTCCTCAAGGTAGAGGCCGCCCTTGATAAGGATATTTCTTTGGGCTGCATTGGCAATCGCAGCGCTGACTGCTGTGGAAGCGGCAAGAACTGTGGCACAGGGGCACGACATGACCAAAAGAACTGTCAGGACACGGTATATACTTTGAGTCACGATCAGGGTCCCGACAGAGAGGATAATTCCAAGCCTGACCAGCCGGGCGGATAAAATGTCTCCCTGATCCATTATCGGAGCCCGGGAATCAAGGGATTCTTCCACCATTTCGAGCACTCTCGCAAGGTATGTCTCTCCCCCTACTTTTTCGGCCCGGATATGGATAGCCCCATCGTGTACGACAGTGCCGGCAAAGACCTTGCTGCCGTCATTCCTGTATTCCGGAACAGAGCGGCCGGTAATATGGGCATCATCTATCATGGCATGGCCTGAAACAATTGCCCCGTCTATCGGTATACGTTCTCCTGTATGAACTGCCACAATATCTCCGGCCTTCAATTCCGAAACCGGGGCTGCCATTTCTACACCATCAATGACCCGATATGCCTCTTTCTCACTAAATGACAGGATGTTTCGGATAGCCCGTCTGGATCTTTCGGTAATATAATCCTTTATCAGTGTGCCAATCCGCATAATAAATATGATCTCAAGGGCTGTCATGGCTTCGGTCATAATTATGGCCACGATAGCCGTAAAGGCCATAAACTGATGGAGGCTGTATTTCTTCTTCTCAACAATATCATGAATAGCCTCTCTAAGTATGGGGTAGCCAAAAAATGCTGCTGAAAGAGCAGGAAAGCTGAAGGGTGTCTGCTTGATTGGCATTTTCCCAAAAAACGATTTGATCAAAAAATAACCCATTATGCAGGTAAGCGCCGCCACTTCCAAAAAGTCCCTGATCAAGGACCTGGGTTTGAGCCCGTCGCTACTGCGCACAGCTATTTCAGAATATTCCTTTTTTGGGTGGTGTGGGACAGGAAAAAGTTTATCCAGTTTTGCAAGAATCGCCTTTTGTGCAATTTTCTTTTCTTCATACAGAATAATTGTTGAGCCCACGGAAGGATTGCTTGTAACTGAAATCATGCCATTCATTTCTTTCAGGGCATAGATGACGCTCCTGCAACGAACCGGATCATTTTTCATTAAGAAACTTTTGATCCGCATCCTGCCGGGTATGGAATGTCTGATTCTGTAATATGATATGGGCATGTTATTATCTTTTATACTTAATGAATTCAAATTGTTATGCTGTCTGAAATTAAAACACCTATAGCGGACCTATTTCTCATTAAATAAAAAAAAGGCGCAACTCGGCGTTTAATCCAAGTTGCGCCTTCACTTTCTCCGCGTTCTTTAAAAACCGGAGACCATAAGACACACCGTCTGTATATAATATAAGTCCATTTTATTAATGTTATTTATTAAC
>JAUWMY010000521.1 GCA_030612945.1 Desulfobacteraceae bacterium | reverse complement strand
AGGGCAGGATTTCCCTCAATCTGAGTTTTAGAAGAAAAGTCAAGGTGTTTGGCTCGCAAGTCCTTAACCTTTCGAACCTAACCTTAATCCACCATGAACGTAAAATACCTCGCCGGCCAGGGCCTCGTTGCGGTAAAGTTCACCCACCAGCGAAGCGACCTCTTCAGGTTCAACCAAGCGCTTGATCGGGACATTTTCCAATATCTTGTCAAGGGCCTTTTTATTCATTTCTTTTACCATAGGAGTTGCAACATAGCCTGGTGCTATGGCAACACATCGGATTTTGTGCGCTAAATTCCTTCTGAAAAACTCGGCAGTAATCACCTTTGGCATTACCGACATGGCCGCCTTGGTTGAGGAATAGTTAATCTGCCCGGCCGTCCCCAGGGAACCAACAGAGGATATCAAACATATAAGCCCTTTTGAGCCTGAATTGATCATCTGTTCTGCACATTCCCTCACGGTCAGAAAAACTCCGGTAAGGTTAATGTCCAGCACCGATTGAAATTGATCAAGTGGCATTTTTTTCACAACATTTCCAGTTTCTTTGTCAAGAGACAGCATCAGCCCATCCTTAATAATTCCAGCACAGGGCAAAACAAGGTTGATTGAACCAAATTTCTCAATGGCCAAAACTGCCAGGGCATGATTGTCTTCTTCCTTGGTTACATCACAAATAGTGGTAACCACTTCACCACCTAGTTCTCTGATCTCTTTTGCTACTCCCGAAAGGCCTTCTTTTTCAATATCAGCCAGGACAACCTTTCCACCTTGCCTTACCCAGTACTTGGCAAGACTCTCACCAATACCGCTGGCTCCCCCGGTAATTACCGCAATCGATCCCGATATATCCAACATCCTGTTAATTCCTCATCTCATCATACAAATCCCGTTTATCAATTACTCTTTTTGCCTTAAATTCAGTCCGTTCCAGCATTCCGGGTTCAACCATCTGAACGACTGTCCTAAGGCCGTTTGCTCTTAATTGTGCCTCAAGTTCTGCCTTCAACCCTGGGATATGGGCCGGATCAACTTCAGGAGTAAATTCCGCCTGGACAATCATCTCATCCATGGTCTTTTCCCTGGTAATAATGATGCGATATTCATCACCAAATCCCTTGAGACCTCTTATCACATCTTCTATTGCGCTGGGATAAACATTTTCCCCCCGGACCACAAACATATCATCTGCCCGGCCGTAAATCCCTTTTGGCAACCGGGGATAAGTCCGGCCACAGGGGCATGGATCATTCACCCAAATAGAAATATCGCCCGACCAAAAACGGATCATTGGTTGAGACGTGCGCTCCAAGTGGGTATACACGGTCGCCCCCTCAGTGCCATATGGCACCCTTTTCTTTGTTTTTGGATCAACCAATTCTCCATAAACAACATCCTGCCATAGATGCATCCCTTGCCGGTACTCACACTCACAGTCAGACATCCACGGTGACATTTCCGCTGTAGAACCGGAATCTATACATATTCCTCCATAGGTCTCTTCAATCCGCTTCTTTGTTGATGGGACACCCGCACCAGGCTCACCTGAGAAAAAGAGAATCCTGAAGCTAAAATCCTTTTTTGGGTCCAAGCCCTTTCCCTTGGCCTTTTCAGCCAGGTAAAGGCTGTAAGAAGGGGTGCCGTAAAAAACAGTCGGTTTTATCTCTTTCATCCATTCGATGGCCCTGTCGGATTGACCTGCAACGCCGGCGCCGAAAGGAAATGCAGTTGCTCCAAGACGTTCGCATCCAGCCAATGCGCCCCAGCTTCCCCAGTACAGGCTGAAAAAAGATCCTATGAAAACAATATCATCCTGACGCACCCCAAAACCCCACATGAATCTAGCATGGGCTTCGGCAATACGTTCCATATCTCCTTTGCTGATACCAAAGGCTGTTGGTTTTCCTGTAGTGCCGGATGTCCCCTGCACCCTTGCAAGATCAGCACTGGATACACACAGGTTGCTGCCAAAGGGAGGATTCTCCATTTGATCCTGGCGAATTTCATCTTTTTTCACAAAAGGGATATGCTCAAAATCCTCCAGGGATCGAATATCATCGGGTCCTATTCCAGCTTTGTCCCATTTCTTCTTATAAAAAGGAGAGTTTTCATAGGCGTATTTAAGCTGCGCCTGGAGTTTGGGCAGGATGACCTTCTGGTCTCTTTCGTCAGGATCCATTGTCTCCAGTTCTTTATTCCAATATACCGAATCAGGCGAGGGAATATACGAACGATCATATTTTGGCGGCCATTCTATTGACATAACAGTA
>JAUWMY010000362.1 GCA_030612945.1 Desulfobacteraceae bacterium | reverse complement strand
CATACATCTGTGTTAAATTTGTCGGCAACCAGTTCGACAATTTTGTTCAGCGTTTTGTGCGGTCGGACAGATTCTGTTATTATCTTTCCAACATCTTCCAGTATGCTGATCTTATCTCTATCCATTTCGATATCACTTCTCGTGTTGTTGTCTTATTGTCGATAAAAGTCAATTAAAAATCATACACATATTATGCCAGACTCTTCAAGGAAAGAAAATAAATCCGAATAATGGCTCAAACAAGGCACGGCAATTCCTCAATTCCTAAATCCCCAATTCCTAAATCCCCAATTCCTAAATCAAGGTCTGTTTAGCATTTTCCTACATCCCGGTCGCAAGACCCCTTGATCCTACCGCCTCGTAGGAGACAATGCCCCGTTAGTTCCATAGAAGCATAAGCAAAAACAAATAGTTTCATTAATCGAATAAAATAGTTAACAACATTTATGAACACATCCCGTGCGTGTGGCACGCCTCTTGTTATACATGTCATACAAACAAAGTTTAAACTCAATTTAGGTTATAACAGGAGGCATGAAATGAGAAAGATTGCAATGTACGGAAAAGGCGGAATCGGGAAATCGACTACTTGTCAAAACCTTGTGGCAGGTCTTACGGAGATGGGAAAAAAAGTCATGGTGGTCGGTTGCGACCCAAAGGGCGATTCTACCAGGCTGCTCCTTGGAGGGCTGAATCAGCACACGGTTTTAGACACCCTGAGGAAAGAAGGCGAAGATGTGGACCTTGAAGATATTCGCAAAACAGGTTTCGGCGGCACTTTATGTACTGAATCGGGGGGGCCGGAGCCGGGGGTAGGGTGTGCGGGCCGAGGTATTATTACTTCTATTAATCTGCTCGAACAACTGGGTGCGTTTGGAGAAGACGAAAAGCTTGATTATGTTTTTTACGACGTTCTGGGCGACGTGGTCTGCGGCGGCTTTGCCATGCCGATGAGAGAGGGTAAGGCAAAAGAAATCTACATCGTTGTTTCAGGCGAGATGATGGCCATGTATGCGGCAAACAATATTTGCAAGGGAATATTAAAATTTGCGGAAACAGGGGGAATCCGGCTTGCAGGTCTTATCTGCAACAGCCGTCAGGTCGATAATGAAGTGGAAATGATAGAAGCGTTTGCAGACAAGCTTGGATCACACATGATTCATTTTGTTCCGCGGGACAACATGGTTCAAAAGGCGGAGATAAACAGAAAAACCGTTATTGAGTTTGAACCGAAGCACCCACAGGCCGATGAATACAGGACACTTGCAAAAAAAATAAGTGAGAATGACAAATTTGTTATCCCGGCTCCGATGGAGATGGACGATTTGGAAAAGCTGCTGATAGAACACGGCATAGCAGGATAATTAGTGCCTGAACAAAAACCCCGTTCAGGCACGGTTTTGAGTTTTGAATTAAAAAAGAAAGCAATCTCAGTGAGTTGTAAATTTCTAAACAGAAAGGAAAATTCAAATGATAATGATCAGATCAATAGTAAGGCCTGAAAAATTGGATAATGTGCTTGCAGCTTTAATGGATGCCGGATTTCCTGCGGTTACAAAAATGTCTGTTGTGGGAAGAGGCAAGCAGAGAGGAATTAAAATCGGAGATATTACGTACGATGAAATATCAAAAGAGCTTTTGCTTACAGTTGTAAACGAAGAGGATAAGGATATTCTCATAAAAACCGTAATAAGCGCCGCCAGAACCGGGGAAAAGGGCGCTTTCGGGGACGGAAAGATATTTGTAACACCTGTAGATGAAGTTTACACGGTAAGCACGGGAATAAAAGAGACATCTTCCGGGGAAAGTTCAGAGGTGAAAATATGAAAGAGGTAATGGCTGTTATACGAATGAACATGATTAACAAGACAAAAATAGCCCTTGCCGACGCCGGAATATCGTCCATTACGGTAAGAGACTGTCTGGGCAGGGGAAAGGGTCTTGTCGATTTAAGTCTCTTGAAAGGCGCTGAAAAAGGTTATGAAGAGGCTATCTCTCAATTAGGCCAAAGCCAGCGTTTAATTCCAAAGAGGATCCTGTTTATAGTGGTTCCGGATAAGATGGTGGAAAAAACCGTTAAGACCATAATAAAGGTTAATCAGACCGGCAAATCGGGCGACGGCAAAATATTTGTCGTTCCTGTGTTAGATTCGGTAAGGGTTAGAACAGGAGAAAACGGAAATATTACGCTTGATGACTAACGGAGGTATATAAATGGAAGCGCTGAGCAAAAAAAGAATTGATGAAGAAAAAGTTTCTTTAGATCCTGATGAATTTATAGATCCTGAAACACTTAAGCTGGAAATTCTTTCAAAATATCCGCCAAAGGTTGCCAGGAAAAAAGCAAAACAGATAATCGTAAACCGTAAAGAATCAGAAGAAAAATATCCTGAAATACAGGCTAATGTGAGAACTGTGCCTGGTATTATCTCCCAGCGGGGCTGCTGTTATGCGGGCTGCAAGGGTGTTGTGATGGGGCCGACCAGGGACATAATCAACCTGACTCATGGTCCCATCGGCTGTGGTTTTTATAGCTGGCTTACCCGGAGAAACCAGACCGATCCTTCCACAACTCCGGATGGCCATAATTTCATGAACTACTGCTTTTCCACGGATATGGAAGAAAGAGAGATTATTTTCGGTGGTGAAAAAAAATTGAGAGCCGCAATCCAGGAGGCTTACGATATATTCAAGCCAAAGATGATTTCCGTATTCGCCACCTGTCCAGTGGGCCTTATCGGAGACGATGTCCATGCAGTCACCAGGGAGATGGAAGAAAAACTGGGGATTACAATTTTCGGTTTCAGTTGTGAGGGATACAAGGGCGTCAGCCAGTCCGCAGGCCACCATGTGGCAAACAACGGACTCTTCGAGCATGTTATCGGCCTGGACAATACGGTTAAGGAGGGTGATTACAGGGTCAATCTTCTGGGAGAGTATAATATAGGCGGAGACGCTTTTGAAATAGAGAGGGTATTAAACAAGTGCGGCATAACTATAATTTCCACGTTCAGCGGCAACTCGAGCGTCGATTTTTTTGCAAACTCCCACACGGCTGATTTGAACCTTATCATGTGCCACAGGTCAATCAACTATGTGGCGGAGATGATGGAGAAAAAATACGGGATCCCCTGGTTTAAGATCAATTTCTTAAGCGCAGGAGGCATGTCACGATCCTTAAGAAAAATTGCAGAGTATTACGGGGAACAAAAACTCATAGACCGTGTGGAAGAAGTAATTGCAGAAGAGATGCCGGCAGAGAAAAAGGCACAGGCAGAGGTAAGGCCGAGACTCGAAGGAAAGCTTGCCATGATGTTTGTGGGAGGATCACGGGCGCATCATTACCAGGAGATGTTCAGGGAGATGGGGATGATACCCTTTTGCGCAGGTTACGAGTTCGCGCACAGGGATGATTACGAGGGGAGACAGGTCCTGCCAAATTTAAAAGTAGATGCAGACAGCAGAAATATACAAGAGCTTGAGGTGGAAAAAGACCCTGAAAGATACAACCCGAGAATAAGCGCCGAAGAATTCGAAGCCCTGGAGAGAAACGGCATAAAAATCCGGGATTATGAAGGAATGATGACCGACATGCCAAGCGGAACCATAATCATAGACGACATAAGCCAGTACGAAACTGAAAGCCTTCTGAAAGCCTACAAGCCTGCAGTATTCTGCGCAGGCATAAAGGAAAAATATACTGTGCAGAAACACGGCATCCCAATGAAACAGCTCCACAGTTATGATAACGGTGGTCCTTATGCAGCTTACAGGGGCGCCATCA
>JAUWMY010000188.1 GCA_030612945.1 Desulfobacteraceae bacterium | reverse complement strand
CCTCAATTCTCTTGGCTATCGCCACCTCACCCTCTCTGGTGAGCAGTGAAATGCAACCCCTCTCCCTCAAGTACATCTTCCCGGGATCGGATACCCTGGTTGATGTATCGGGAATATCTAAACGGTGATTATCCTTCTCTTGGGGTTCTTCCTTCTTTTTTTTTGCCCGCTTGGCTTTTTCTATCTCACCCTTTGAGGCCTCATCAATAACCATGATATCCAGTTCTTCAAACATCATCATAAGGTCATCAATATGCTCTTCAGAGGATACTATCTCGTCGGACAGGTCGTCATTCAGCTCTTCATAGGTAATATAGCCCTTATCTTTCCCATTATTGATCAGCCGTTTAAGGCTGATCATGTCGGTTTTCTTGGTCATTAATATATTCCCTCCTGAAAGCCCATTATAATAAGCCATCAGCTTTCAGATGTGTCATTAGCGATGAATGCTGATTACTACTACTTAAAATTCTTGTTTTATAATCCTGCCGGTCCTTGACTCTTTAGCTTTGTGAGTTGGACCAGGCGTTCCATGTCTCCGCGCTCCCTGGCCCTTTGAAAAGACGCTGATATTTTTGTCTGATATACCTGCTCCTCGAATTCGACCACAGCCTGTTCAACATCCTGATCCGAATAAACAAAAGGGCGATGCAGGACCTCCCTGAGTTGCTCACAGGTTGCTTCGCTATGGAGACTCTCCATTAACTTCTCATGTGAAAACAGCCCGTCCTGACGATACCCATGAAAAATGGTGTCAACAATTTTCAGGACAACAGGATCGGAAAGAAGTATCCTGCATTCGTGTTCCATTAGCCTTGGGATGGTCTGGGGATAATGGATAAGCAAATTGAGCAACTGAAGTTCACTCATGGATGCCTTTTTTGCTTTTGGGTCGATCAAGCGGTCCCTTATATTACTTTTGAGCCTCTTTTCCGAAGGACGTTTCATAAATACTGACAGTTCAGACCAAACCACTTCTTCCTTGACCCCGATCCGCTCTGACAGACGCCGTACATATAATGAACGCTGGGTGCCGGTGCGTAGGTCCGACAGTGCCGGAAAAATCTCTTCTAAAACCCGGACCTTCCCCTCCATATCCAACCCTGCTTGTGTCAACTTCTGTTCCAGATAAAAATCTAAAATAGGAGCAGCCTGATCCAAAAGCTCTAAAAAACTGTCCAGCCCATTCGCGTTAACGAAACTGTCAGGGTCGTGGCCGTCAGGCAAAACAACGGCCCTGGCCGGAAGGCCTTCGTTCGAAAAAACGGGTAAACTTTTTAACACAGCTGCTTTGCCAGCTTCGTCTGAATCAAATACGATAACTGCCTCTCTGGCATACCCTTTAAGCCTTCGCACATGTTTTGCGGTCAGGGCTGTCCCAAGGGTGGCTACTACTTCATGCAGGCCATGGTTTCTAAGTGCCAGCCAATCCATGTAGCCTTCCACAATTACTGCCCTGCTCTTGTCCCGAATCGCCTTATATGAAGCATGCAGCCCATATAGAAACTCCCCTTTATGAAAAACAGGGGTTTCAGGTGTATTCACATACTTTGGCAGTGAGTTGTCCAGCACCCTGCCACCAAAGCCAACGACCTGCTGCCGCAGATCAAAGATCGGGAATATGATACGGCCTCTAAATCGATCGTAATACCCTCCGTTTTTCTTGGGGATTATTACTCCTGCCTGAACGGCCATATCAAGATTTAGTTTATGATCCCTTAAAATTCCAACAAGCCCATCCCACTCATCCGGCGCATAGCCGAGGCGGAATTCAATGATAGTCTCCCTTGAAATAGATCTGTCATGCAGATATTTCCTGCCAGCGTTCCCTTTAGATGACTGGTTTAGAGCCCTTTCAAAATAGGCTGTGGCTTTTTCATTTATTTTAAATAAGGTCTTCTTTTGAGCCGCCTTTTCTTTTCCTGCAGAAGGGTCAAAGCTATCCGAGATCGTCACACTATATCTTTCAGCCAGATCTCGCAGTGCCTCCGGAAAGGCGGCGTTATGGTATTCCATCCAAAAGGCGAAAATATCTCCTCCTTTTTTACACCCGAAACAATGAAATGTCTGCCTTTCAGGATTTACTGTGAAGGAAGGGTCCTTTTCAGCATGGAAGGGGCAAAGACCAACAAAGTTTCGCCCTGCTTTCTTGAGTTGCACAAATTGACCCACCAGCTCCACGATATCGGCAGCTCTTCTTATTTCTTCCTTGGCAGATTGTTGGAAAACCATAGTTTTCAGGATAATTCAACGACTGTTATTGCGCCACCTCCAACTTTCGGGTCAGCGCTGGAAAATCCCTTGACGAAGGGGATGCCTTTCAAATGTGATCGGATTGCCTCTCTCAACCTTCCTGTCCCGAATCCGTGAATGATCCTGAGGGACATCTGGCCACCCACCAGGGCCCGATCAATTGTTTTGTCAATCAGAGGGATGGCATCATCAACCCTGTATCCAATTACATTCAATTCCCTTGCCGGGGAATCCTTCAGGTTCCAGGATGCAGGTCGGCCGTCTTCATTCAAAGCGTATTTCCGGTCCTCTTTAACAACTTTCAGATCATGAATATCCGCTGATACCTTTACCTTCCCAAGCATCACCAGGGCTCGCCCGCCTGCAAGATCTATTGACTGGATGATCCCTTTCTTGTTCAGCCCCCTGTGATAGACCCACTGGCCCTCTTTTACTTCCTTGAGCTTAGAATGCCCCCCTTCATCAGGTCCCTGTTCAAGATGGTCCATTAATTCACGACTAATCCTGTCATACTTTTTGGTCACATAGGCCTGGGCTGACTCTTTTTTCGTTTTTAACAGATTAATAACCTGATTCAGTTCATCCTTTGCCTCTCTAATAACGTCTTCGGCCTCCACCCGCTTTTCTTCCAACAGGGTTTTTTTCTCGGCCTCGAGAGTAATGACCCGTTCTTTGATTTTTCTTGTGGTGGCATAATACTTTCTCTTGACGTCCTCAACCTCTGCCTTTTCGCGGGTAGTCTCGGTTATCAGAGCATTTAACTTGTCTATGAGCCGATTCAAGCGGACTTCGTCCTGATCAAGATATGTCTTTGCACGGTCAAGGATATTGAGAGGCATCCCCATTTCTTCGGCAACTTCGAAGCCATGGCTAATCCCGGGAGATCCATACCTTAGCCTGAAGGTGGGACGATTCTTTTCCGCATCGAATTCAACGCTGGCGTTAGTGGCCCGCTCATTCAGCAACCCGTAGGATTTCAGTCGATTTAAATGAGTAGAAACAGCAGCAAGGGTCCCCTGTCCGGAAAGAAAGTCCAGGGTTGACATGGCAAGCGCTACTCCTTCATCCGGATCAGTTCCCATTCCAGGTTCGTCAATAATAATAAGGCTTTTTTGACCCGCATGTTTTACAATGTAACTCAAATGGGCTGCATGAGCTGAAAAGGTGCTTAGGCCGGTCTGGATGTCCTGATCATCCCCGATATCCGCCATGATTTCATCAAAAATGGGCATATGGCTCCCTTCCTCTGCCGGGATATGGATACCGGCTTGAGTCATGAGGCCCATCAGACCAAGTGTCTTGAGGGTTACTGTTTTTCCTCCCCTGTTAGGTCCTGAAATGATCAATATATTATGCTGGTCATCCAGAAGGATATCTACAGGGACAGGTTCGTCCACTTTTTCACCCTTATCTTTGCTATTCAAGGTCATGGCCTGAAGAATCGGGTTTCTGGCTTTTTTCAGTTCGACGCGATTTTTGTCGCCGATTTCCGGCATCACACACGACAGCCTTTCGCTGAATTTTGCCCTGGCATAAAGTCCATCAAGCCTGCCGATCAGGGACTGAAAAAATTCCAATTCGGAGGCCAAATCTCTTACCATCCCGGTTAAATTGATTAATATGCGATGTTCCTCAGCCTTTTCTTCATGCCTCAACTCAGCCATTCGGTTATTGTCCGTGATCACTTCGACCGGCTCAAGAAAGCAGGTGACCCGGGTTTGAGAATAGTCGTGAATGATCCCCTCAATGCGTGATTTTTGATCGGTTCTCAATGGGATTACATATCGTCCTTCACGAACCGTTACTAAATGATCTTGACTGTCATCATAGACGCCCGACAATTTTTGAATTTTTTGCAGCTTTTTCTGGAGATCTAACCTTAGCCGGGTCTTTTTTCCTCTGATCTTTTTTAAGGCAGGACTTGCCGAATCCTTCAGTCCACCGGTCGCGGAAATCGCATCCTTCAATGTTTTCACCAGGGCCTCACAACTCGGCATATATTTTACAATGTCATACATCCTCGGACACAGAGATCGATGGGATTCAAGATATCTTTTCGACTGCTGGCATGCTTGAGCAAGTCTGAGAATACACAAAAGGTCTTTTGGTTCCAGGTATGATCCTTCGGTGCCGGATTTTTTCAAAAAAGGTAATATATCGGTGAGATCTGACAAAGACACGAACCCCCTGGCTTTCAGAAGGAGCCTCATTTCTGAAACCAGCCTCAACTCATTATCAACAAATACTAAATCATTAGACGGTTTGAGGGAAAGGCAATTTGATTTGCCCATCGGACATGTAGCGTAACGGGATAAGATATCCAACAGGCGATTGTATTCGAGAACCTGGTATGTATGCTTTTTCATGCAGGCTCTATTAATAAATAAAAGTCTTTAGCCAAGTAATTTTCTGGCGATTTCGTTTACCGTTTTACCCTCTGCCTGCCCTGCCATTCTATCCATGGCTGCCTTCATGACCTTTCCCAGGTCTTTAGGGCTCTTCGCCGAAAGCTCGGAAATGATCTGCTGAAGTGTCTTTTCGATTATTTCTGTACTTAACTGCCGGGGCATGTATTCATAGAATATCTTAATTTCTTGTTCTTCTTTGAGGGCCAAGTCCTCACGATCTCCCCGCCTGAATTCCCCTGCAGCTTCTTTGCCCTTTCTGACTAAAGTGGAAAGAGTTGCCTGAATTTCCTCATCCTCCAATTCACGGCCCTTCTCAACCTGCCTGTTCTTTACAGAAGCCTTAAGCATCCGCAGGCAGGAAATACGAATCCTATCCCTCGCCTTGATCGCAGTTTTCAGGTCTTCGTCAATTTTCTCATTCAACGACATGGCTGAACTTAGCCCCGTTTCACTCCCTCCGGGCCGGAGGGAATAATTGGAAAACTATTGTATTATCAATAAATTATAGAATTTTCGAGACGCTCAATCACTGTCAGGTTATGATTGAAAAAAGAAAATTCGTAACATTCTATAATATAACTAAAATAGCAAATGTCAACCCTAAAATTATCTCTAATTTTGTCAGCGTTCACAGGTTCAGGGTTCAACATTCAGGGTTAGGGTCAAGGACAAAATTCAAGGCCCGAAGTCCTCGTAAAAAATGCTGATTTTGCCACATAATTGCCAAATACCATGTTCCAGACCCGCCTGCCTCGCCTGTCATGTACAGAACGGGCATATCCCAAGAGGTCGGCAATGGCGGGCAGGTTTGTGGGGATGTGGAAGCGATCGGTTTTCCCGTACAAAACGTTTGCAAAATGACGTATGTTGATGAGAATGCAACCTTTGAACCCGTGAACGGTTACCTGTATCTATCTCTTTGTCAAATGATAGCTTGCAGTAGGGATAATACTATCCGCAATTTCCCTTCTCAGGTCGATACAATTTATCGGTGTATAGCGAGCCAATTTTTTAAGCGCCATTAACTGGGTCTTGAGTTCTTCTCCTTCAGATATGGCTGCAAAAATCTGTCTTGCCATCAGGTCTGTCTTGGGGAATACATCGTTTATGTAGACGCGCGTGGCAGCAATATGTATTTCTGATTTTTCCTTACCATCCTTTTGGATTTTTTTCAAGGTCCTTA
>JAUWMY010000539.1 GCA_030612945.1 Desulfobacteraceae bacterium | reverse complement strand
GGCTCAGGGCGGGCCAATAGGTAATTAAAAAGAGGGTAAAGAGAAGAATCAGCAAAAAGGGAAGGGTGGCTTTATAAATTTGAACAATTGGGCGTTCAACCCTTGAGCTCGCAATAAAAAGGTTCAGACCCACTGGAGGTGTATTATATCCAATTCCCAGATTGGCGATGAAAATCACTCCCAGATGGACAGGATCAATTCCAAATCTGGCGGCAAGGGGAACGATCAGGGGGACTACCACCAAAATGGCACTGAATATGTCCATCATACAGCCTACAAGGATTAAAAAAATGTTCAATACGAGCAGGAACCCTATTTTAGTTGTAACCGTAGCTTCCATGAGGTTTAGAATTTTCATGGGAATGAATGCATCCACAAGGTAGTTTGTAAAGCCCAGGGCAGCGCCCAAAATGATCATGATGCTACCAACCATTTTTGTGCTCTCCGTCATGACTCGAGGCAAATCCTTTGCCAGATTGAGTTCTCGAAAGATAATAATTTTCACAAAAAGGACATACCCAACCGTAAGGGCGGCTGCTTCTGTGGCAGTGCTCAAACCTGAGTAGATGCCGGCAACTATTAAGAGGGGGATTGGCAGCTCCCAGGCAGCTCCTTTTAGTGCAGCAAAGAACTCCTTGCCAGAGAATGAAGGTCTTTCGAGCTTCCATCTTTTGCCCATGTACACTGAGAAAAGGCAGGGAACACCTACCATCAAAATGCCAGGGATGAGGCCTGCAACGAAAAGACTTTCAATGCTCGTGCCTGAAACGTACCCATACAATATGATAGGAAGGCTTGGTGGAAAATGAAGACCCAGGCTTCCTGAAGTAGTCATGAGTCCCAGCGAGAAATTTTCCTTATATTTTTCAGAGATGAGAGCGGGAAAAAGCAGGCCACCAAGTGCGATGATGGTAATCCCGGTCGCACCGGTGATGGCGGTAAAAAACGCACACGATACCAAAGCGACGACTCCGAGCCCTCCGGGAACCCATCCAAAAAGGCTTCGTGAAAACCGGACCAGGCGGTGAGAAGTGCGCCCTTCGGCCATCAGATAACCTGCAAAGGTAAATAAAGGGATGGCCAGCAATACTGGCGCATTGGCCAGGCGGAAGATCTCAATAGGGATCGCCGCAAACTCAACCTGACTCACATACAAACCCAGCATGGCTGCAGCAAGAATGCCTATGAAAAGGGGCAGGCCGAAAATGATCAGGACTATAAGTATTATGACCAATATTAGGATCATTTCGTTATTCCCTGGGCCACCTGAATTCCGTTATCAATAGTTCTCACAAAGAAACGAAAAAGGATCAGGCCAAACCCCACCGGGAGGATCAATTCACCTATCCAGCTGGGAAGATTAAGGAACACAGTTCCCCCAAACTGCATTTCAATTTTGACGTAACCTGCGCAAACGAAGAGCATTGTGGCGGATATGATCACACACACGATAGAAAGGATGAATTCACGCACTGGGAGCCATTTTGGTGGAAGCAGGGTGGAAAAGAGGTCTATTTTGATGTGTTTGTTTTCCCCGGTTATAAGGGAGGCACCCAGAAATGTCAGCCATAATACGAGGAGCCTGACAAAGGGCTCAGACCAGTCAATATGCCCCATTAATGCGTTGGCCCATTGAACATGCCCATGTGTATAAAGGCCCCTCAAACAGACCTGGATGAAGGTGAGAATGACCATCAGCGAGAGAAACGTGATGATAACCCACACTTCAAGCCTGGCAAGACCCTTATCGATCCGTTTCAGGGTTTTCATGGCAAAGCGACCCTTTATAAATCCACGTCCTTGGCGAGCTTTACTGCTGTCTTTTCAGGATATCATAAACCCGGTTAAGGACTTCTTTCGGATAGATGGTTCCCGTCAGATTTTCGGCAACCTTGTCGTGGATATTGTAGAATTCGTCCAGGTCCTGGCCTGAAGGGACAGGGACGATGGTCAATCCGCTATCCTGGATTAATTTAATGGCCTCTTTGTTTTGACTTCTTAATGCCAGGGTGAGAGACCGAATTGCTTTATCAA
>JAUWMY010000187.1 GCA_030612945.1 Desulfobacteraceae bacterium | reverse complement strand
AAGATGGGGAGTTCTGGGTACTTTTAGGGCCCTCGGGCTGTGGAAAGAGTACGCTGCTCAATATTATTGCAGGTTTGATTCCCCAGGATCAGGGTACAGTACTACTGGATGGTCAGTCCGTTGACAGTCTCGCCCCGCGGGACCGGGATATCGCTATGGTTTTCCAAAGCTATGCCCTTTACCCCCACATGTCGGTATCCCAGAATCTGAGTTTCGGGCTTCGCATGCGCGGAATCCCCAAGCCAACCATCCGTGAGAGTGTACAGTGGGTAGCCCGCCTCCTGGGCATCGAAGATCTTCTGGACCGAAAACCACGGGAACTCTCTGGAGGACAGCGGCAGCGCGTGGCCATGGGCAGGGCGTTGGTGCGCCGGCCAAGGCTTTTTCTCCTGGATGAACCTCTGAGCAACCTGGACGCCCGCTTACGGGCCAACGTACGGATGGAACTCAAACAGATGCACCAACAAATCCAGGGGACAATGATTTATGTCACCCATGACCAGGTGGAAGCCATGACCCTCGGGGACAAGGTGGTAGTTATGCGCGACGGAAAGGTACACCAGATCGGTCCTCCTGAGGCTATCTACTCTTACCCTTCAAACACATTTGTGGCCACCTTCATCGGATCGCCAGAGATAAATTTGTACAGGGGAATGCTCGTTCGAAAAGATGGCCTTCCCTATTTCCAGGGAGCAGGCTTCTCCCTGAACCTCGGCGGGCTTCAGATCGCCCTTAAAGAAGGCGACTTAGAAGTGGGAATCCGCCCTGAGGATATCGGAGCCGGTCAGGTTGAGGCCGTGGGTCTCAGGGCCGAGGTGGAGATGGTAAGTTACGTGGGTTCAGAAAAGTATATCCACGCCCGTCTCGGTGATGAGGCGTTGACATTCTGCGCTCCTAAGGACACGACCTTGCAACCGGGGAGCGTTGTTCACCTGGCTATTGATCCTGGCCGAGTGCATATTTTCCATAAAGGCCAGAGAATCTGACGTACCCCAATTCCAAAAACATACCTTGAGTCCGTGCCAATTACTTCCTGTTTCCGGGACACGAGTCCCAGCTTATTGATTGCTTTCATTTATAAGGAAAAGAAATTATTACGGATTTGAACAAAACATGATATAATTATTAGAATTACTGCAATGGAGCTGACGAAATGGCCTGGAATGAGGAGGTGTGGTTAGAAGAAAAACAGAAACAGGACATTATTGATTTACTGGATCTGATTGATATGGATCTTGCAAAGAAAGAAGAGCCATTGTGTTCAATGCCTCGATCTATAATCGATGACCATATGAATAAACTATCTCCATCCGCGTGGAAAGTATTCTCATACATTAACAGCAAAGCGAATCTTGTGGCGTGGGCAAGGGGAAAATGTGTTGTTTCATATAAAGAAATTGAAGAAATCACAGGCGTGAAGGCATCCCACATGTACCAGTATATCAAGGAACTGTTGACCCGTGGACTCATTGAACGGGAAATGCTTTTCCTCAGAAAGGAACTGAGCAAAAAGGGAGCTTTTCATCTATTTAAGGTTTGTTGGTATAACGATCAAGATTAATCCTAACCTTGGGAAAAATCCCTGGTTTTCGTTCAGACACTAATTATTCTTTGGACAATTGATGTATTTTATGATATTTTTATCTGAAATTTGAAATGAGGGCTCGGGTTTTGCCCGCAGGAGCCCAATACTGACATATTAAGGGGAAAGCTTATGGAAAACGGTTTCACAGAGAAAAGGGCTGAACAGAGAACCATCACGGATCAGTTTTATAGTGTGGAATTTTCAATTAGCGATGTACCCTCTCTTTATCAATTCAAAATATGGAATATATCATCAAAAGGGATATGTTTACTGGTAAAGGAAGGTTCTGATATACTGAAAAGCATCAAAGTCGGTGACATAGTAAATATGAGGTACTACACGGCTGAAGCATCAAAGCCTACTGAATACTTAAAAACCGAGATCAAACATATCACTAAAGACGATGAGGGACGATTCAAAGGGCATTATCTAATTGGAATATCAATCCTGGAAGATCAATATTCGTAACCGATCACTCAGAAAAGACCTGACAAATCTGCTCACCTTGATAAGCGGTCTTCCTAAATAATCGCATACTGGACATTTATTGGTAGAATATGACAAGAATCTGCCCAAATTGCGGGTACAAAGTAGAAAATGACCTTTTACTGGCCTGCCCGGAGTGCAATAAATTATTGGGCGATGATCCGGGACGCTTATCTCGAGAAGAAGAACAGCGAGTTATTAAGGGGCTTAAGCGAAATATACTTCGCGATATGCTTTTTTTGGCAGGAGCCCTTGCGCTAATAACTATACTAAGTCTTTGGGGCATAAAGGAGGGTCTGGAAAGGATTACTCTTAAAAGAATAGACGAACAATTTGAGCAGCCAGGAATTCAAACACTCCTTGAGGATGTGGCGAGAACAAAAACCAAGGACCTGATGCAGCGGCAAATTGACCCGGAGTTGAAGCGGCTTCGCAAGGAACTGTCAGAGCAAGTGGCTCAATTTGAGAAATTTCAGGCCATGATGAGGGAAAGGCTGCAGAAGAGCTATAAAGTCATATCGAATGAGGGGCTGAGATTTCAAAAGAGGGGCAGCATATTTGAACTGGGGGATGATGCAATTAGCCACATGAGTCGTTCCGCTTATGAAGAACTTCTGGAGATTTTGAACGACCCGCGTGATGCTTCCCTCCAGCTCGCAGCAAAATCAGAGGTCACCAGGGTCAACCATGCTTTTATGAACTCTGCCCGGATCGCAGGGGTCACGCTCTCAGTGCAGGGCACTGGTGACACAAATATAGAAGAATCTGATTTCACTACACGAGACTTAATTGACTTCTTGATTGATGATCCGGACTGGCGATTTCGAGCCAGGAGTGCCCAGCTTCTGGCCGAGAAAAAGGAGCTTGGCGTTCCAGAGGCGTTGTTAGACGCTATGAAGGATGATGAAAACCTGGAGGTATTCAAGCATGCGGTCAGGGCCTTCGAGGCCGTAACAGGCTGCAGGGGTCCGGATATCTTCGAATACGAGTATTGCAGCGAGTGGTGGGAGACGAATTCAGAGACGGTTAACGAAAAGCTGGAGACGCCTGAATAAGTCACCATTTCGCCTATTGATTTTCACAAATTGGAGGGAGGCCGATAAAGCATTGGCCTCCCTCCAGCACGTTTGACCAGACATCACCTCAAGATAAATGTAATAGTAACCGTTACACTCTTACTTCCTTCTGGCACCGGAAAATGCAGCTTCCTAAGTTTTTGAATAATGCACCTTTCAATCTCCGCTATTTTGTTCTTGCCGCTATCCGTATTTGCCTTGATAACTCTACCCTTTGAATCAACAAGCAATGTGAAGACAAGCTCACCTTTCAAGTTCGACTCCTGTTCTGATGCCTGCGTGTAACAGAGGTTGATTGAGCGGATATTCTTTTCAATCACACTTTGAATTGAATCCTCTGATAATCCCCTCGTAACAGTAATCTTATTGAGTCGAATGTGATTGCTCTTATGATCTGCTGTGTCTGTGGTGGCCTCATAGACCAGACGGCCCTCCTTCTTGTATTCAAGGCTTTCTTCCCTCACCCTGATTTTCAGTGGCATGGCAGAGGAGGGAGGAGTCGCGAGGCAAATTCCTTTTCCTGCAAAAGATCTACCACCCACTGCGTAATCTGAAACCCCCTGAGGTAGTGGAAGGGGTTGCTTGACCGTTATAGCCTGACCATCCTTCAGACGAATCCGGGTGTCAATGGCGACAAAAGAAGTATAGGCGGTCAACAGATTGTAGGTCAAACCCAGATTTGTGACCTCTTTGACTCTCTCATCTTGTTGATTAAGCCTGTTATAATCAGAAAGAATAGCTACCCGGTGCCGTGCCCACAGGTAGCGCAGAGCCGAGTTTATCTCCAGAGGTTTGACACTGGTCGTATCAATTTTTTCCATAAAGGAGCTGTCTCCGGTAATACCTTGCAAGCAGATGTTTCCTTTGGGTCTTCCGCGCCATTTACCGAAAACAATGACAGGGCGATCAGCCAGTACATCAGGAATACTGGGGGGCTCCACATCGTAAACTTCGAATTTACCAAAGTCGATCTTGACCCCTGTTAAAACGGGGGATTGGATGAGTTTCCTGAACTTTCCTGCTTTCTCAGGCGCTTCCTCGGGCTTTGTAATGATAAAAGGCTCGCCCATGCCAACCCTCGCCATCCCCTCAATAATATAGCGGTTAACGCTTGATCCGATTCCAAACGTAAACATATTGGCATTGCCGAGGTTATCCCTGATCAGGTCAAATGCCTCTTCTTCAACAGAGACATAACCGTCTGTGGCAATGACAACGCTGCGTGAGAACCCTTCTGCCTTTGGAAGTGAAAGAGCCTTTTTTAAAGCCGGTAAAAGCCTGGTGCCTCCTCCTCCACGCTGGCGCTCAATCATGTTTATGGCCTGGCTGATGTTTAGGGGGGTAGCGGGCACAGACTGTTTGGACATTACAGATGATCCTCCGGCAAATAACAGGACATTGAACCTGTCGGTTGGCCTAAGGTTACCAATGAGGTCTTTAAGGAGCTTCTTGGATATGTTAAGGGGGAAACCATGCATAGAACCCGAGACATCCACGATGAATATATACTCGCGAGGGGGGATATGTACCTCACTTACCCGTTTTGGCGGCTGCAGCATGAGCAGGAAGAAATTTTCGCCCTTTCCTTCAAACAGAAGGAGTCCCGTTTTGATCTTGCCACCGGCCAGCCTATATTTCAGCAGGAAATCCCGGTTTCCGCCATATTTTTCAGACGGGTCCAGTCTTACTGATGCAAAGGAATGTCCCTCATAGTTGACACTGACCTGATGTGAGGAGCAGGTTAGATCCTGAATTGGGAGACCCGCACTCAGGTTGACTGCCATATGGAAGGTATACGTTGGAGATTCCCCCTGGTGTAGATAAGGGTTCTCAATCCATTTTTCCCCTGGCCCTGCTTCTGTTGCTCTCTGTTCCGAGTAACGCGGGCCAACAACAGTCGGGTAAACAAACTCGTACACAGCATCGGTTGGAACCAGTAACTCCGTGTATTTAAGTTCAACCTTTATGACATCTGCCGGCAAGATGTTTGCCACGTTCATCTGGAATACATTGGGCCTGTACTGCTCAAGAAGAGACGCGCTTTTGCCCTCCTGTTTCGCCTGCTCGTACTCACGTCGTGCCTCTTCCCGCTTTCGAATCTTCGCAACAATAATTCTCTCCCCCACGGTCATTTTCATCCCATAGACAGCCGCCCTTGTGGAGGCCGGAAAGATGTATATGGCCTCCAATGGCCTGTTTCCCTCGTTTTTATAGACCTGGGTCACAACGACATCCGCAATTACCCCTGAAATATCTACCTTCACTGATGTAGATTTAAGGGGCAGTTGATCCACTTCCGGATCGTCACTCTTCACAAAGAAATATGGTGATAGTGTTTTGTCGGTATCCTTTTCCGGCTGTGCGCAGACAATATTTGCTAAACCCATAGACACCGCAAAAATTAGCAACCAGAATATTCTCATTTTGTTGTCTTTCATCCCATTTACCTCCTCTTTCAATTTTTTCGACCTGTGCGGTTAAACTTGTAGCCCTTTGTAGGATGGGTTGAACGGCAAAAGTATGGTGGGTTTCGCTATTTCAACATAATTTTACTTGCTTGATATGCAAACTATATAGAATTCGCGAAACCCATTCCAGCGTTCTGCGTGACTCAACCCACCCTACGAGATGGTAAATTTAAGTGAATTACATCTAACCGCATAGCTCGAATTTTTTGACTGTTTAAGCCATTAGACAAGGCAAAGGCAAA
>JAUWMY010000038.1 GCA_030612945.1 Desulfobacteraceae bacterium | reverse complement strand
TTTCTTTCAGGCGTTTCTTCTGACAATGCTTCATTCAAAAAAAGTGCCCCGCCTATAACAAATGTTGTAATTATAAGGACCGATGCTGACTTTCTCATTCTCATTTTTTCCTTCCTTCATGGCATGGTTATATTATTCTTTTTCAAATTATCGAATTCGTCCCGTGTCTGGCGTGCATCATAAATAATGGTTAATCTTTCTATCTTTTCGGAATGCTTGTCAAGCTCAAATACATCCATACATTCAAACTCTACATAACTTTTATTTCTCATCTTCCAATCATATACGAAATGTGCGGCTATGCGATTTTTGACTGAAGAGCTATAGTAAATATCTTTCAAAGTAATTTTTGATGCCAATGTGTCTTCAAAAAGTTCAGGATAAAAACTGGAGGCCTTAATTTCACCATATAAAGGCGAAACAACTATAGCATCCTCTTTGAAAAGCTGAAAAATTTTATTGATATCACTTTTCTCCAAGGCTGATAAATATTCTTGAATAAGATTTTCAGGAGTCATGGCATATCTTATATAAGTTTTGTCTGGTGCATTGACAGGTTAGCAGAAGTTAAGGTTCATTCTTTTATTCAAGTAAGGAATTCGCATTTATATCCCCAATTTATCGAACATATCGTCTACATCTTCACAACGAATTAGATTCCTTCTCGCGTCTGTATCTTTAAATACCTTTTCAGTTGTTTTGTTTGAGACAACAACATTGAATGGTAACCCGTTCCTAAGCTTAACCTGTCGATAAAATAGGTTTATCGCCTCAGTTGTTGAGAGGCCTATTTTCTTGAAAAGTTCCTCCACATCTTCCTTAAGCCGGGGTTCAATTCTGGCTCTTACTGTAGCAATTTTTACCATAATTCTCACCTCCATAGAAAAAAGCCCGGCCTCATCCCGTCAGCTTCAGGCGGTTGTCAGTCCATGGGTTGTATTGTTCCGTTAGTAAATCTGAATGCTTAGTTCCTTACCTAAAGCCTTCACATATTTTTGTAAAGTAGATAACCGGATATCCTCTGCATGATTTTCAATTCTTGAAATCGCTGTTTTTTTGGTGTTAATTACTAAGGCAACCTCCTCTTGGGTCAATCCGGCCTGCTCTCGAAGTTGCTTTAAAATTACTCCAATTTTGAAATGTTCATATCCAATATCATAGCCTTCAGCAAATGAAGGATCTATCTTTTTGCGCTTTGAAATATATTTATCGAGATCATTCATTTATTTTCCTCCTTAAATAGTCAGTTTTTCGTTGTTCCGCAATTTTTATATCATTCTTTGGGGTCTTTTGACTTTTCTTTACAAAAGCGTGATTTAGAATGATCAGTTTAGACTCATCAAAGAAGCCGAGGATACGAAAAATATTGTTGCCAAACTGTATTCGTACTTCCCAAATATCGTCAGTGTTTGTCAGTTTTTTAAAATACTGTTTGGGAATCACATCAAGCTCTTGGATTAACCGAAGTACCCAGGTTACCTTTTTTGCCTGTTTCCCCACTAATGAGTCGAGGAATTCTTCAACAGGACATTTGCCAGATTCAGTTCTGTAAAAAATTATCGATCTCATATTTTTGAGGTTAACATATTCGTTAACCACCTTTCAACAAAAAAATGCACCCCAAATAATTCAGTGCATCGCCATGGAGCTAATGTATTGTATTAAACAGAATCAATCCAGGTATTCAGCGCTTTTTAACCTCCTGCCAATTCGATATTCTACGTGCAGTTTGAGCACCGATTTGATTTCACGGATCATCTCATCGCTAAAGTTAAGCGCCTCTACTTCACTCCACAGGCTCGACTGGATAGTCTTTAATCCCTTTACTGTATCATGATCCAACCCGGGGGAAAGCTTAGATTCCTGCTGACATTTCAGACAGGCAATACCCCCTTTGCTTCTTTTAAAAACCGCCCTGCCCTCACCTGTGTATGTTCTTCCGCAACTACAGCACTTATCAAAATCAATTCCATATCCTCCAAGCGCCATTGCTCTTGCCTCAAACTGGATACGCAGTAAATCTTTCTTTTTTCCCTTGTCTATTGCAAAAAATGAATTCTTCAGCAACTCAAACATCTTGTTGTCGGCTACCCCCAGGGGAAAAAGAATTTCCGTTAGCTCAACCATATAGCTCGCCAGGGACAAACTTGAGAAGTCGGATCGAAGTCCGGGAAATGCATCAATCAGTTTGCCCGAATGAAGGAAATGGAGATCTCCCTTCCTTTTCAGTTCATATTCCAAACTTGTCAAACAGAAAAGGTCAAGACAATTGGCAAAGCGTCTCTTGCTTCTTCGCGCACCTTTGGCTACGCCTTTTAGTCGCCCCCTGTCAGACGTGAAAAAAGTGATCAAGAGATCGGATTCACCAAATTCCTTGATTCGCATAATTATCGCGGGGGAAATGTGGGTGTTCATTAAATAATGTCTCGGGAATTGTACAACTTTTAAAATATTTCTGGCTCATCGCGGATTAGTGTGAAAGCCTTTGCTCACATCATGTAGGGTGGCATTTTATATGCCACCGCAATCCCGGTCGGGTATAAAACCCGACCCTACAATGCTTTTGTGCTATGTTCCCGACCTGGTTTTCACACTAATCCGCGATGAGCCATATTTCTTCGAGGCCTGAGTTTCGCCTCATGTACGGAACAATAGAGGGCGTAAGGCACAAGTCTCAGGGCATAAGGTGAGATATGTTGGTTGCGACCTCCGGCCCGCAGGGCCTACCTACCGAGGTACTCTTTTTGGGCCTCATCCGCCAGCTTGAACTTTTGCACCTTACCGCTTCTTGTCATGGGAAAACCTGAGACGATTTTAAAATAATCAGGCGCTACTCCTACATCCATATTTCTCTTAACATGTGCCGCAAGGTCATCAACGGATAGTTGACACCCTTCCCTTACCCTTACCCATGCTGCAACTTCCTGTCCCTTTTCCGGATGAGGAAACCCAAAAACCTGGACCTCTGACACTTCGGGCAGTCTGTATATAATTTCCTCCGCTTCAACCGGATAGATCTCAACACCATCTCTGACAATGACATCCTTTAGCCGACCCGTGATCTTTACGTAGCCTTTTTCGTCCATTTCCCCAAGGTCCCCTGTGTGGAACCAGCCGTCCCGGTCAATGGCAGCAACTGTAGCCCCGGGCATCTTGTAGTACTCCTTCATTAAAAACCCTTTTGTACAGAGTTCACCCTGGGTTTCAGGCAGAAGGTCTTCACCGGTGGCAGGGTCCACAATTTTAACTTCATTGCAGGTCAGTGGCATCCCGATCGTTGAAACCCTCAATTCGATCGGATCATTCGGATTTGTCATGGTAATCCAGGAAGAAGTCTCCGTAATGCCGTAGGCCACAGTAATACTGGATACGCCAATATCCTCTACAAGGCTTCTCATTAATTCCATCGGACAGGGGGCACCGCCGATTATTCCTTTCTGAACCGTTCTCCACTCCCTTTTCCGGAATTCAGGATGTTCTAAGAGGGAAATGATCATACTGGGAGATGCATAAATAGCCGTACAACTTTCTTTATAAATGGCTCCGAGTATCCAGGAAGGATCAAAGGTCTGACAGGGTATTATAAGGGAAGCTCCCCTTAGAAGCCCTGCCAGTGCGATGCACGTATTTCCGAACATATGAAAAAGAGGAAAGAAGAGGCAGAGACGATCCGTGTGATTAACTCCCTGACGCTCTGTAGAAAACATTGATTTGTTGATAAGGCCCAAATGATCCACCACTACCCCTTTTGGCTTGCCAGTAGTACCTGACGTATACATGATGGCCACAGGATCTTCCGGATTGACTGCATCTTCCATATGGTTGAGCACCCCTGGATCAACTGCTTCCCCAATGGCCTTTAATTCACTCCAGGGTGTCATTTCAGGGTAGGGTTTATCAGCAATCACAAACACGTGTTCCAGGTTTGGGATTTCATCTTTTATATCTAAGACCGTTTTTACGTATTCTTCATCTTCCAGGCCTTTCGACATAATAATGCCACGGCATTCTGACTGCTCAAGTATAAAGTGAAGATCATCTCTTCCTGCACCCGGGTCAATCGGCACAGTGATCGCTCCCATCTTTGCAAGTGCCAGCATGGATATGATCCACTCCGGAATGTTCGGTGCCCAGAGGGCTACTTTGTCACCTCTCTTGATACCCGATTTTATAAGCCCTATGGCAGCCTGATCGACTTCTGTTAACAAAGAACCATAGTCGTATCGAACACCCATTTCCGTGTGAATAATTGCATCATTATCTGGGTGTTCCTGTGCAATCGTGTTTATTGCTTGTCCTATAGTCTTTTGGATAAAGTCCATAATGGTGTTCTCCTCAAAAAAAAGTACCTTTGATATACATGACTCTAACCCGGACAAGCCGGTCGTAATGTAGCGAAGATCCCGCCTTTAGTGAAGATAAAGCGGGGAACCAATTTTGGAATTAAATATAAAAAATATTCCTATAAACCAGTACCGAATACCAAGTACCACCGCAATTGAGTTTGACTCAATTGAGGTCTAACTGATTACCACTAAAGCATCCACAGCCACGGGCTTACTCCCGGAGATAATCACAGGGTTAATGTCAATCTCTTTGATTCTCTCATTCTCTAAACCTATGCGGCCCACGGTGATCAGAATTTCGGAAAGCGCATCCAGATCCGCCGCCTCCATACCGCGGACAGCATCCAGAATCTTGTGGCCTTTAATGTCCTGCATCATTTCTAAGGCATCTCTTTTTTCAAGAGGGGCTACGCGAAAAGAGATGTCCTTCAATATCTCGGTAAATATTCCTCCAAGGCCAAACATGACGCATGGACCGAACTGGGCATCACGGGTTAAACCTATGACTAACTCCCGTTTTCCTTTTACCATCTCCTGGACCAAAACTGCCTTCTCACTCCCATCCATATTGGTCATGATTTCCTCGAAGGCTGCCCTGGCCTCTTTATCACTTCTTATGTCCACCCTGATCAGGCCCTTTTCTGTCTTGTGGGAGATTTCATAGGAGCATCCCTTTAAAACAAGCGGATAACCAATTTCTTGTGTGGCCTTGGTGAGGTCCTTCACATCATCAACAAGCATTTCTCTGGTCACCGGGATCTGGTATGCAGCCAGTAACTGTTTGGACTCATACTCCGAAAGTGTGTTGCGCCCCTCTTCTAACGCCTTTTCTATTAGTTTCATTCGTACCTCCATAGTTGTTCAGTTGTTACTATTCAGGTATCTCTTTTTTAGACAGGATAAACAGGAATCTATTTTTAAGTCATAAACAAGACCTTATTGTAATAATCCTGTAAATCAAATAAGATATCCTGATAATATACCTTAAGGATAAATTCCTAATAAAAAATTAAGATAATCTCTTTGGGCCTTTCTTAAATGTGAAATGAGTATTTAAAATAATTTCCAATCAATCGGGGGCCAAGTTTAACCAAACTATAGTAGAAAGATTTAACCCAATCACTTACCCATATAGCAAGGAACGGTCTATCAGGATAGTTAAAGGATTTACAAGAATTCAAAAAAATCAAGTCAATCCTGTTATCCTGTCAAATAAATACCTGAGTAGTTACGTTCATTTTATCTATCCTGTCCATTTGCCCTTTCAAGAAATTTCTGTCGCTCTTGCAAGAGAGCTAAAGACCAGGCTGCTTTTTCGATTGTTTGATAAACCATGATCTTATTTTCTTTCTCAAACCTTTTGCTGATCTCTTTAACGTTAGGGCCGTAAAGCCAGGCAACTACCGGCTTTTTATTTTCTCTCAAGACTACTTTGTTCACGCTCTCTGAGACATCAAGATAATCAAAAGCGGGAAGACTGGGAGCAATACTGATACACAGGACTCCATCGACATTGTCATCATCCAGAACCGCCTTTAGTGCTGTCGCATAAACACTCTTCAGGTTGTGTTTCATGACCGCAGGCCAGATGTCCAATGGGTTACCAAGGGGCATCCATTCCGGAGAAAGCTCCGCAATGGCGCTGGTAGTCTTTTCAGAAAGGGAAGCCATTTTAAGGCCATATTTGTCAAACGCATCACTTGCAATAATTCCCCCCGCTCCTGTGACCGTGATGACAGCTATCCTGTTTCCCTTCATGGGTGGCTGGTGCAGCAGTGTCTTGACTGCATCATTCATCTGACCATCCTCATCAAGAAAATGGATTCCGGCCTGTTTCAGGCTGGCCTTATAAATCCGATAGTGGCCTGCCATTGTCCCGCTATGCGAAGCGGCGGCCTTTGCCCCAACTTCACTTTGCCCCGTCTTAAAGACGATTATCGGTTTTTCCTTTGCAAGACGGGCAGCTAATGAAACAAACTCTCTTGCCTGTTCCAGTCCCTCCATATGTATGGCAATGATCTTAATATCCGGGTCATTCCCCAAATATTCGAGTGCTTCATAAAACCCGATATCACAGGCATTACCAAGATCTATGCCCTTGCCTATCGGACCACTGAAAATTGTGGAACCCACAAAGAAGATACCAGACTGGCAGATCAGGCCAACCGGTGACTTATCCCGCATCAGAGGCATAAAGGTGGTGGTGAAGCTATTGAAATTATTCACCACGCCAAGGGTGTTGGGGCCTAATATCCTCGCGCCATTATCCCTGGCCAGAGCCACTATCTCGCGTTGAAACGCCTTGCCCTGTTCATCTGCATCTGCAAACCCCTGGGTAACAACGATAATAGCCTTGACACCGGCTTCTACGCATTCTGTAACAGCCTTCACCACCAATTCCCGCGGCAGGCTGATGATAGCCAGATCTATTTTTTGATCCACTTTTTTGATATTGGCGTAGGCCTTTATCCCCAGGATTTCCTCAGCATGCGGATTAACAGGAAATATCTTACCCGGGTAGCCATAGTTGATCATATTCTCCATCAGATTATATGAACCGGGCCCGCTCCTGCGGCTGATCCCGATAATGGCCACGCTCTGGGGCTCCATAAAGTGCTTCATAAAATATCCTTTTACCGGGTTTATAGTTTCTTATATCCCCACAAATTCACCATGGCCCTTGCGGCCCTCTCGGGCGTGGGATAATTGGCCATGGCACCTGACTCCTCAAGACGGCGTATCTCATCGTCCCAAATGCCTGGAGGTGCAGATATACAAGTTATAAACGGCTTTTTTTGTCTCCAATCCATTATGAAATTACTAATCCCTTTTAACACATCTATGTTGGCAGATGCGAACATTATGAGAAGGAGAATCCCATTCACATTCTCATCATCCATTACCGCCCGGATGATTCGTCCTGTCGCAGATGAGTCATACCAGGCAGGCCCCATGTCCACAGGATTAGTTCTCAGGGCAAGGGGAGGCAAATACTCATTGATCTTTTGTTGAGTCTGCTCGCTAAAATTGACTATCATGAGGTCATTGGCCTCACAAACGTCACAGGCCGCCATGCCCGGCCCTGCCTGGCCGGATAAGACAGCTATACCGGGTCCATCAGGGATAGGGCACGCGGCCATAGCCTTGGCAGTGTCTATTAATGTTTCAGTATTATCGATATTCAATATCCCCGCCTGGCTGAATGCGCCGATATAGACTTCATGCCTGCCGGCCATAGATCCGGTGTGGGATAAAGACGCCTGATCACCTACCACGGCGCTACCGGTCTTGTACGCAATGACAGGCTTTTGGCTACGGTATTTCCTTACAGTCTCAATCAAATCCCGTGGTTCGTCAATACCTTCAAGATAAAGGATAATTACCTTTGTATCGGGATCACCCATCAGATAATCTACCATCTGTGTGAAGTCCACATTCACGCGGTTCCCAAGGCCGATGATCTTGCTGAAACCCACATCCATCCTCATTGCCATAAAACCGAGTAGGTGGGATATCCCTCCGCTCTGACTTACCAGGGCAATTGCCCCCTTTTTTAATCGAGAGAACTCCGGGGTGAACGAGGCGTTGAGATCTGCATAGAAATTTATCATTCCAAAGGTATTGGGTCCGATAACCGGTATCCCGGCCCTATTGGCAATGGCTGCAATTTCATCGTGAAGACCCGCGCCTGCCGGATCATCAATCTCCTTGAACCCTGCCGTAATCAGCACAATACCTTTTACGCCCTTGTCCGCGCATTCCTGAAATACCCCTGGAATTAGTTTGGCAGGTAGCACCACAATAGCCAGATCGACCTGACCATCATAATCGGAAATAGACGTGGACACTTTTATGCCCATGATTTCAGCCGTCCCTGGATTTACCGGAATAATCTTGCCGGCAAACCCTCCTTTAGTCAGGCTCTTCATTACATGAAACCCTAATTTACCGGAATTATCCGAGGCCCCTATCACAGCAACGGATCTCGGATTGAACAACGGATCCATATTGGCTGCTATTTTTTCCATTAATCCTCCGTAAGGCATAAGGCTCAAGGCAAAAGGAAAAACAATCAATTTGAGTCCAAGTAACTTCTCAAAAAGTTCGGGTGGAGTTTATCCGTAAGGATTTTATAAAAGGCTTACGCCTAAACTCCGAAATTTCATACAGCCATTATCATTCGCTCAAGGCAATAATCCAGTTGTGAACGCCCGAATTTATTAAGAACTTACGAGTTCAAGACATCTCTCATTCGCCAGTAGTCCCTCAGCATACGCATGGCACGGACACTCTCCTCCGGGTTATTAAAAACAGGAAATGTATTTATCTTTTTAAATTCATTAATATATTGCCTTTCTGCTATAAGGCTGAAGGCTATGGGCTTGCCGGTCCTTTCAGATAACTTTTTTAAGAATGTAAGCATCTGTTCCGGGGAACCTACTACGCCACCAAAAATCTTTGCAATCTCAGGATCATATAAGAAGGATAATACAAGCCCGTCAATATAGTCTAATGCCAGACAGCTCTTTATCGTAAATATCAGGGCCTCGATATCATGAACATCACCGAAGTCCATGGGATTTGACATACGGATTACACCACCCCGTCGGAAGCCTTCGATTTTATCCAAAAGTTCACGTGGTAATAGAGGGCAGGTAAAACCATATCTCTCACAGGCATCTCCGAGAATTACTGAAAAACCGCCTGATAAAGATATAGCCACCAACCTGTCTCCTTTTAATGGGGGCAGTTGAAGCGCCTTTGCAGCCACAGTCAAACCGTGAATACTCTCCACGCGCACAATACCTGCCTGCCTGAAGGCACTGTCCACAATACGGTCATTATTGGAAAGGGCGGCAGTGTGAGATTTTGCTACCTGGGATGCTGTCCGGCTCACATTGGCTTTAAAAATTACAATAGGTTTTTTTGATTTTTTTACCAACCTCATCAGCTCTTTTCCATCTTCAATGCTTTCTAAGTACAGATGGATCTGCTCAGTATCCTCGTCTTCAATGAGATATTCCAGGAAATCGATTTCGTCAATATTCAGTTTGTTACCCGCACTGATGATTTTGGAAAACCCCACATGTTCTTCAGAGAAGTAATAGGCGGATTGGGTGGTAACTCCGCCGCTCTGGACAATCAGGCTTACATGCCCCTTCTTATAGCTTTTTGGCTGCAGCGGGTTGAACGGGGTACAAAGGCCTGAACCGGTGCATATTACACCGATACAGTTCGGGCCGATAAACCGGATGCCATATTGTTTAGCAACGGCAAGGACGTCTTTCTCTGCCTGATTGCTTTCTTCACTAAATTCCCTGAAACCCCCGGTGGAGATAATGGCATGAAGTATCCTTTTTTGTCCGCAAATATCTAATGTATCAGCCACAAACCGGGCCGGAACCAGGATCACAGCCAGTTCGATTCCCTCGGGCAAAGACCCGGGATTCGTTATGATCTCCTTTCCATATACCTCGCCAGGCTCCCTCCCTACAGGATAGATTGCCCCTTGAAAACCCATGTCAAGGCAATTGGATATAATATTTTTGGCGAGGTTCCTTGAATTATCTGCCACACCAAATACAGCAATGCTTGAAGGATAGAAAAACTCTCTCATTTCTCTTTACCCATCCGGTATGAAATCTTGTTTGCCGTTTGCACGGCCATACGGCCTAAATCTTCTCTATGTTCCAGTTCAAAACTGAAGATGGTGGCTGCAATGCCGATGCATCCAGCCAAATCATTGCGAAAGCCATAAATGGGGGCCGTTACCCTGCGCACACCCTTTCTCAACTCCTGGTCCTCAAAGGCATATCCATTTTCCCGCACTTTCAATAACTCCACTTCTAATTTATCCATATTGGTAATGGTGTGCTCTGTGACAGCAGGAAGGCCGATCTTATGAAGCACTTTCTTTCTTTTTTCCAGATCCATATGGGCCAGATAAATCTTTCCAACGCCTACTGCGTGAAAATAGGGATACCCACTACCGACCCTTGAATAGAGCCGAACCCCCTCGGTTCCCTCAATCTGCTCAATCAGGATGAGTTGGTCGCGATCAAGGGTTGACAGCTCAATGGTCTTATGGGTTTTTTCTGCCAGCTCCTGCATAAACGGCCAGGCCACGGAACGGAGCGTAATCTTGTCCTGGAGTCTATTACCCAAATACATAAGCTTCATACGGAGCCGGTAAAATCCTCTTTGTTATGCCCTGTCTAATACCCCCCTGTCACATAAGGTATTTAATATCCTGATAAGGGACTGTCTCGGGATATTGACCCTTTTCATTATCTCTGAAAGGGACAGGTCCCTGTCACTGACTGCCATTAATTCGATCACATCAAGTGCCCGGTCTACTGCAGGGGCACTGGCTGATTTTTTCCTCATCATTAATGAACACCATATACGGTATCTAAAATATCTTATATGGTATTTTATAGTTTGGCGCTAAAATGTCAAGGAAAGATTTGTATTTCTCCGTTGTTAGGGATATAAAAACCGGACAATATGTAACATCCAGACTTTGTTATTTGATCCAAGAGCTAGGTCCAATTTTTGGAAACCATCCTCATCATAATGGCTATATGGTGCCAAATTGAGGAATTGTGAATTTAGGGATTGAGGGATTAAGATAAGGAAAAGATTCATATTTCAATTCCTAAATTCCTGAATTCCTAAATTTTACGAGTGTCCAATTTTCATGCAATTTGCACAAAAACAAACAAGAACAACTACTTAACTACTTAACGAGGTCTGAACATCTCAATAAGTCTGGGCATTCCTACTGCTTCCCCCTTTTGCAAAGAGGGATTGAGGCCCGCCCTCCAGCCAAACGGAGCGAGGCGGGCGGGACCGAATATCCAATTTCCAGGCAAATAATAGATATGATCGTTATAACAACAACTTAACAACTCAACTACTTAACCACTTAACGAGATCTTGAAATACAGAGACTTGAGAGGCCATTATGGATTTCCATTTATGTAAAAAAATCATAGAAAACATATCTCGCGTATTTGTGGGAAAATCCCGCCCCATTGAACTGCTGCTCGTGGGTCTTCTCGGGGAGGGACATATCCTTTTGGAAGATGTCCCGGGGGTGGGGAAGACTCTTTTGGCCAAATCACTTGCCAGGAGCATTAGTGGATCATTTACAAGGGTCCAATTTACGCCGGATCTATTGCCTGCAGATATTACCGGTTTTAACGTCTATAATCAGAAAACCGGTCAATTCAAATTCCAGCCCGGGCCGGTGATAACCAATATCCTCCTGGCCGATGAGATAAACCGTACTGTTCCCCGGACCCAGGCGAGCCTTCTGGAAAGCATGGAGGAACGTCAGGTAACTGTAGACGGAGAGACTCTGCCCCTGCCTGTGCCTTTTTTTGTTATGGCTACCCAGAATCCAATTGAGCTGGAAGGAACGTTTCCCCTGCCCGAAGCCCAATTGGACAGGTTTCTTTTAAAAATACATATAGGTTATCCCGACAAGGTTGAAGAGATTTCCATCCTGGAGCGTTTTCAAAAAGAGGACCCTTTGCTGGAGCTGGAGGCCGTGGCAACTCCCGTGCAGATTACTGACCTGCAACATGCCAGAAAACGAATTCGTATCTCTTCC
>JAUWMY010000523.1 GCA_030612945.1 Desulfobacteraceae bacterium | reverse complement strand
AGCTTGCTTATCTTCTTTAGTTCTCATGATCGGTGAGTTTCAAAGTGTGCTTATTGATCTTCTATCTAATACCACCTGACGGAGCATCCCTCAATCAGGGAATAGGGGATGTCCATAAGAAACTAAGAAAACTTGACAGGTGTTCAATAGGGGTTAAAGTGGCCATTATGCCTAGATTAGCAGGGTTAGATGCACCCGGAATATTACAACACATAATGATCCGGGGAATAGGGCATCGAAAGATATTTAGAAATAGTCTGTTATAGGAGCGCTCTGGAGACCAAGGTAACTATTTGAAAACATAAAAGAACAGTCTTAATAAGGGCGTTTATTTTGTCTTAAAAGCATGTTTTTGAAACTGAAATGGATGCCCTAAAAAATAATGAGAAAAAGGGAAAGAGGACCAGGCAACTTTTTGTCCTCACCATTAAAAATACCCTTCAATTTCCTGACCACAATACCTGCAACAGGACCCTTTCAAGTGATTTTGAAGGATATGAAAGTTTGACCGTTCCAGAAGAAGTTCGCCGCATCCAGGGCAGTAAGTGTTTTCAGACGGATGGCCGGGGACATTCCCTATATAGACGTATTTCAGCCCCGCCTCGAGTCCAATTTCCCTGGCTTTTTCCAATATACCAACCGGAGTGATAGAAAGGTGTGCAAGCCTCAAGTGAGGGACAAATTGTGTCACATGCCAGGGTGTTTCTGGACCCAGATGAGCACAAATCCATTTTGCCAGATCTTCTAACTCCGCCTTGTCGTCATTGAACTCCGGGATAATGTTGGTGACAATTTCAATGTGCATGCCCCAGTGAACCTTGGACCTCTCAATAATTTTACAGATCCCTCTGAAGTCCGGAACGTTTGCGATTTGTTTATACGTGCGATCTGAAAACCCTTTCAAGTCCGCACGATATGCAGCCAGATATGGGCCTATAAGATCCAGAGCGTCATGTGTGATGTATCCGTTGGTCACAAAATTGTTAAGCAGGCCTTTCTCCCTGGCAATCTTTGCACAATCCAGGGCATATTCCAGCCATAGTGTCGGTTCGTTGTATGTAAAGGAGATGCCTTTACAGTTCTGCTCTATTGCGAGCCTGACTGCCTCTTGCGGAGAAACATAACTGGTGGAATTCAGATCCTTTTCTGCATCAGCGTGAGCTATTCCCCAGTTTTGGCAACCCGGGCAAAGGAAATTGCAGCCCAGACTTCCCATGGACAGCCATTGGCTTCCGGGATAAAAATGGAACATGGGCTTGATTTCTATTGGCGATACCCGCATGGAGGATACGCGACCGTATATCAGGGAATAGAGTTCTCCATCCACATTCTTTCGTGTCCTGCAGTATCCGCGGTCTCCCTGCGGAATCCTGCAGCGCCGCTGACATACCTGGCACCGAACATCTTGATTGTCTAAAGGCTGATAAAGGAGAGCATGGTGCATGGATTAACACCTACTTTTAAGACCAAGTATTTCCTTTCTCACCTATCTATTCTATAGTGTACCCATGATCCGGTCAAATCATGGTTACTCCGAGCCCAGGGAGAAATTTCCGTGGCAGGTATAAAGTGGACGTTCTCAAATGTACATTAAAAGAACAGGGGCTTGAGCCGGGGAGCTGCCTCGTAAATGTGAACGGGAAGAGAGTCCCTGCCTGCCGGGCTACTCTGCGAAATTCCTTTTGTGGCGTAACCAATCCGGTATAAGGTATGAGGTGTAAGGTGAAAAAATCGTTGAACCAATGCCTAAAAAGCTGATGAAGAATCAAAACGCATCCAGATCTATGGTCCGGGAAATCATGACTGAATTTACCAATCAGACCGGACTGTTACCGGCCACGAAGAGCCCGCGGCGCTACTTATGGACCGACGCTTTTGCCGTGTGCAACTTCCTGGAGCTTTATCGTCAAACGAATGATGAAAAATACAAGAACTTCGCATTGCGCCTCGTCGATCAGGTCCATAACATACTCGGCCGACACCGTGAAGACGACCCCCGAACTGGCTGGATAAGCGGCCTTGATGAGGAGAGGGGTAAAATTCATCCTACAAAAGGGGGGTTGAGAATCGGTAAAGAGATGAAGGAACGGAGGTCTACTGATCCCTTTGACGAACAGTTGGAATGGGATCGGGATGGGCAGTACTATCATTATCTCACGAAATGGATGCATGCTCTCAATCGTGTAAGCCGGGTCACTGAAGATTCAATCTACAATACATTGGCGATTGAGCTTG
>JAUWMY010000496.1 GCA_030612945.1 Desulfobacteraceae bacterium | reverse complement strand
GTATACTTCTGTTTCTCGTTCGTGGTATAGGTCTATGGGATATCGCCTCGAACATTATTGGCATCGGATTCGGCGTGCTTATCAATTATTTATTGAACTCCCGTTGGACATGGAAAGAGCAACTAAAAAAGGGGTAACAATCTCTATTAGTAAATTGAAAGGAGTAACTTATGAAGATAAAACACATTGACCACATCGGTATTGCGGTAAAGAGTATTGAGCAGGCAGGCAAATTCTATACAGAGATTTTAGGGCTCAAGATCCAGGATATTGAAAACGTGGCTGATCAAAAGGTGAATGTCGCTTTTCTGCCCATTACAGACAGCGAGCTGGAATTGCTGGAGTCTACTGAAGCGGATGGTCCGGTGTCAAAATATATAGCTGCCAGGGGACAAGGTGTCCAGCACATTGCCTTTCGCGTGGAAAATATTGGAGAGGCCCTTGAGGAACTAAAGTCAAAAGGGGTCCGGCTCATTGACCAAACGCCCCGAAACGGTGCTGGGGGCGCCAGGATCGCCTTTATTCATCCAAAAGAGACCAACGGTGTTCTGGTGGAGATATGTGAGAGGTAACTTCTCAAAAAGTCCGGGCTGTATCAGAAAAAATCCCCCTTTGCAAAAGGGGGCAGCGGTCGGAATGCCCGGACTTATTGAGATGTTACTGTGAGAGGAGCTGATTTGACTGTTATTAAGTCAAACCACCTTGGCAAGGGCTTTTTTTGTTTAGGTCATTGGAATTTTGGTTATTGGAATTTGTTTCGATATTCGGATTTCGGATTTAACACTGTGATTTTCATGATATTTTCCAGGTAAAAGATTTTTTGTGGCCAAAAAACACCAATATGTATTGCTAAGGGACCAAATAGGGAATGTACCCGATCCCTTTATACAGACAGAGATTCCTTTTAAGATACTTCTTATAAGGAATCTCAATTTGTCCAAGGGGCTCGACTTTTCGGAACATACGCCATGACCTTGGCTTATAGGATACCAGGAGGGCGGACTTGCCTTTCCATTTTTTATGGTCAATCCAGGGGAATCGATCCTGGCCATCCTTTCGTAACCACAAGAGCGGCCGCAGATCAGGGGCATAGAAGGCGACTTCTCCCAGAAGCTGATACCTTGATATACAGATGAAGTCGAGATGCAGTTCCTCTCTTTTCTTCTGCACCACGCTCGCAATTTCTTTTCCCCCGATGAATTCTTTCATTCTAATGATGTCGAGGGAACGCCCGCCCACGGCAATTCCGAAACCAGCAGGCAATGAAAAGTAGATCAGCCCAAAAAACATTATGAAAACGAGCAGGCTGACCGTTGCACAACTTAGCTTCTTTCCATAGAAATCCCAATCCGCAGCGACAAGAATCACACCTGAAAAAAAGGCAAGCATTGGCCAGTTGGCACTTACCTTTCCCTTTAAAGCTGAAATGGCAAAGAACACCACAATGGCCCAAAAAAATGCTCCAAGAAATTTTTTTCTCTCATCTCCTGAAACGATTCCCCTGGCCGAACTCCAAAACGTTAGACCACCCAGAAGCGGTGTTGCCACAAGCAAAAGCCCCCCCATGAAACCGGGGAAGGTCTGCCACGGTTTATATCCACCTGCGGAAAACCCATGGTGAATTTGAAACCGGAAGGAAATCCAGTCATTTTCAAGATTCCAGACAAGGACAGGAATGAAAACAATCAGGGCGATTATGCCACATAAGAGTGCGCCAAAAAAAATACTTCTCCGCCTGGCAGGCGTCATGAGGAAAAAAAATCCCAATCCCAGAAAATAGAGCACCATGTTGTACTTGGACAACAGGCCCAGGCCGACAAACAGGCCGGCAAGCGCCCACCATGAGAGGCTGCGGGCAGAGTGCCCCATGGCCTTCCATGTACAAAAAAGGGTGATAGTCCAAAACATCGCAAATAAGGTATCGGGTGTCATTAAAAGCCCGGTACCGGCGAAAGAGGGGCACAGCATCAGGAAAATACCGGACCGGTTGCCGGTTTCCTCATCGAACATCTCCCTGGCCAACGCCCTGCCCACAAGGGGAAAAAGGGCACCAACTGCGAGAGGCCAGCATCGAACCGCCCAGATTGAATCTCCGAACAACCAGCGGGAAAGTGCCATGGCCCATGCGGCGAGCGGGGGGTGGTCAAGATAACTGAGCTGTGGGTGGAGTGACCAAAAAAAATAGTACCCTTCATCATAACAAACATCGAGTTTCCATGCGAGCAGCACTTTCCATAGCGATAGAACGAGGAGCAGTATCCAGAAGGTTTTTCGGTCGTTTATTCTTAAATCAAATTTCATTTGTTATCCCAGGGCCAGTATTTTATGCTGACCATAGCATATGGGAAGGTAAACGGAAATACCCCAGCATTCTAATTATGGCTTTCATCTGGCAGGACCGCGGGGTCATAATGAGAATTGCTGGAAATACCCACTTTTTTTTGAAAACTTATCTCATTTGATATATAGATAACAAGGACTCAGGTTCAAAGTTCAATGGTTCACGGTTCAAGGTTAACTGATGAAAACTGCACGGTTTTGAGATATTGAGGGGTGGCATATTGCGCGTAACTGCTGCCGTTCATAGGTTCATCAATTATGTCAAGCAATATGAAAAATGCGACCCCGCCGCAGGCGAAACAACCCTGAACCCTCGTATCTGACTCCGCAACGCTGGAGTCTCTTTTTCGATCAAA
>JAUWMY010000002.1 GCA_030612945.1 Desulfobacteraceae bacterium | reverse complement strand
TGATTCAGGATATTGTTTTTGTGAAATGGCTTCAAAAAACATTATCACTTTGAGGAAATAGACCCGAAGTCAGGGGCGGTATCGGATATGAAGAAGCGATTAAAAAAAGCAAAGCCCAAAAAGTCACACCCCGAACATGATCAGTATTTAATGCGTATTGGGAAGGGTGAACGATTGTATAAATTCTATTACTTTCGCCCTAAGGCCGGGCGTCGTGAAAATTTTGAATATCGGATATTAACAAAAGAAAAGACAGATGGAATGTTGGAAATGGTAAGCTATAATTTTAAGATAGTGAGTGGTGTCCCGCAGAAAAGCTCTATCGCCAGAGTCCCTGAAATTTCAAAAGAACAATTGGAGGGTATTGTTCCAAATGTCGTGAGAAAAACGAATACCGCTCCTGATGAGTTCGAAGAATTGGACCTTTCCGGGTTTGCGACAATAGATGAACAACTTGAATTTCTAAAACAACAGGATAGAGTAGATACAATGTATATTATGTAGATAAAGGGCCATGAGACTGATGAAGAAAAGACAAAACACGCGGCGGCCAAACGATGGGGCTCTGCCGTGAATAACTGGGGGAATCTTGGTGAGTGGTGTTTTCATGTGTGTCGGGACCCGCAGTTGCTTGGTAAAGAGTTAGAGCATATTTTAAGGAGACTTTAACCATGTCACAGGAGGCATCATACCTCACGATAACTGTCGATAAGAGTCATATTATCACCATCGGTGAGCGGCTTTATGAACAGAGCATTGAGCTGATCAGGGAGCTGGTCAATAATGCTTACGATGCAGACGCAACACGGGTGGACGTGACTGTTAGCGAGAAAGAGATTGTCGTCGCTGATAACGGTGAAGGCATGGACATGGAGGGGCTCAATCAGTACTTTAATGTTGGATCAGGTGAAAAGCTTGTGAACCCCCTATCACCCCGCTTCGGACGAAACAGAATTGGCCAGTTCGGCATCGGCAAGTGCGCGAGTCTGGCCGCTGCATCCGGCTTGGAGGTCATTACGCAGAAAGGAGATTTCGCGGCCCAAGTGGTCTTCGACAAGGAACGCTGGATTGAGGATGGCGACTCATGGAAGATCCCCCTTACTATCCTGGATAAGGAAGGCAAAAGAGGCGACGGAACTACAGTTCGTCTTGTGGAGCTGAGAAGGGCCTTTAAGCCAGAGGACGTTACGCAGAGAATTGCCGAAGGGGTCCCCATACGCGCCAGAAACTTCTCGGTATACGTAAACGGATACAGGGTTACGTCCAGGACCCTGACAGGGAACCGCATTCCCGTTATGCATGGCAATGAGTATGGCATCATCCACGGGGAAATTGTGATCCTTCCCGCATACCGTGCTTCCAAGGATGAAATGGGTATCGAGATCAAGGTAAAGGGAGTGACTGTTCGGAGGGAACTGTTCGAGATGGCTTCCTGGGGAAAAGCCGCAACACGCGTTAGAGGGGAGATCAATGCCGACTTTCTCCCTTTGACGAGCGATCGATCTGGATTTTTAGAGGATTCCCCTGAATATAAGTCTTTCATCGAGGCCATGAATAAAACCATGGTCGAGGTTAAGAGGGCTTACAATCAACTGGCCTCCCAGCGCGAAAATCGAAGGGTCAGCCGTTCACTCAAGGAAGCTTTAAAGCGAATACATCAGGCCCTGATTTTAAACCCGGAGTTTAGCCCGTTTGGCGTTGTTCCTATAGCGGAAGAGGGAAGGCGAGGCGCCGGGGAAACGGGTGTCGAGACAACTCCTAAAGAGAAAGAGCCCGGCGGGGTTAATATAGAAGACATAGAGGAGGAAAACACGTCGCATTCAGATGAGGTCGATTCCCCATCAGAGACAGGCGGCGAGAAACCCAGGAAGGAGAGAAAACCCTCTATCCGGATCGCCACACCAAACGCGGTGGTGAAAAGGCTGAAGTTTGGCGACGCCGGAGTGACATGCTGCCTGGATCACCTGGGAGAGGACGGGCCGGAATGTATGACAGAGGGCACTATTATCTATATCAATCGGGACCACCCCTTATACAAGCGGGAAGCAAAGAAAAAAGAGGCTCACATACTGAACATCGCTCGTCTCATAACCCAGGAGATATCACTGATGAAAGATCCGGAGAACCCCCGTGAGGCTTACAACCGTCAATCCAAACTGCTTCGGGATGCCTTTAAAGAAGATTGATAAAGTGTTCCTTTACGGCAGTAATGATAGCCAGTGATCGGCGCTGATTATCATTATCTTCAAGTTACCGTTGGAAACAAGTTTACAGATATCACCTCTATTGACAAGCTGAACCGCCGGGATATTGAGCACGTTTTGAAATTTTATCAGGCTTTTCGCTGCATGATCATCGGATAATTTGGTTTCAATGAGAAGGAACGGGTTTTGATTATTCGAAAGGAGAAAGTCTACTTCTTCCTTGTCCCTGTTTCTGAGATAATGCAAAGAGAAATTCCCGAGCCCGAGATCATTCCAGTTGGATACTGCCCGAAAAAGCTCAAGGGCAACCATGTTTTCAAATTTTGCTGCAGGGGAGTCAATTCCGGCATAATCGAAGAGATACAGCTTTTTCTCCTTGGTTATGGCCCTGGATATTTTTCGGCTCCATGGAGATATTCTAAAAACCATAAAGAAGTTCTCAAAAACCTCAATCCAGCTCCTGATGCTGTCAAATGAAACACGAATATCTCTTGCAAGACTTGCCATTGATAACGGGCTGCCGATTTTAGAAGGCAACAGGGAAAAGAGTACTTCCACATCTTCAGAGCTGCGAAGCGAAGCAAGATCACGGATATCTTCGCGTAAGAGCTGTTTTTTATAAGTGTTTGACCAGATTTGGTAATAATGACCGGTCTCATTAAGATATGGGTCCGGAAAACCGCTGAATTGACTTAACCTATTCCAGATCAGTTGCGTTTCATTTGGACAGGTGCGAACTTCAATGGGGTTGGACAGGAATTGTTCAAACGATATATTATTGCCTGCAAGCTCGGCAAGGGTAAACGGCCACAGGTAAAAAATAAAATATCTTCCGGCTAATGAATCCCCTCCTTTTTGATACATATCCAACCGACCGCTGCCGGATACAACAAATTTATAATTGCCCTTGTCCCGGTCATATACGCTTTTAAGGTAATTCTTCCAGTTTGAATATTTATGCAGTTCATCAAATATTATCAGCGGGACTGAATTGTCTTTACGATGGACTTCTTCATAAAATGAGGGGTTTTCAACCAGTTTTCGCTTCTCGTCAAGAATATCCCAGTTAAAATAAAGTGAATTATTGAAATCTTCAGACAAAATCTGTGTAAATGTGGTTTTGCCCGCCTGCCTTGGACCGGCAATAAAAACCATTTGCTTATGTGCGGAAAGCCTTTTCCAGATGTTTTCGTATATTTTCCTCTTCATGACTGACAATATAAGGCCATAACCGAATATTGTCAAGACAATATTGGGTTATGGCTCAATATTGTCAATTCAATCTCAGGTCGGTATGCTAACGACCCTCGAACGTGGGCATTCCTTTGCCTACACTGCTCAGGCCGGTCAGGGCATCGGCAGTGGAAAAGATCTCGTTCAGATGGGACAGTTCCCCTTTTAAGCCCTCCGATAGAGGTAGTTCATATCCCGTATCAATAATCTGACTTGCAAGCCGAAGCGCGATGGGCGCCTTGCTCGCTATAATCTTGGCGGTCTTGGCCACTAAGGGATCGTCACTATCGATATATTTGCCAGCTATCCAGGCGTCTATATTTTCGTCCGCGAAAAACTCTTTGATTTTACGCCACTGTGCAGGCAACTCTTCTGAGTTCTTGCCCTTTCTGGCAACTAATTTTTCTTCGGCAATAAGTTCGAGCATCCTGTCTTCTATTTCCTCAGGGGCAAAGACATAATCCACAAGGCCGATTGAGAGGGCATCTTCAGCAGAAATCAGCCGGCCTGTAAATATAAGATATTTGGCCAGTTCTTTGCCGATAAAGCGGGCGGTTCGCTGGGTACCGCCGAGCCCGGGATAGATCCCGATTCCTGTCTCAGGAAACCCCATACGCGCCTTTGGAGTGGCCACTATCACATCGGTGGAAAGGGCCAGTTCCAATCCGCCGCCAAGGGCTATTCCACCCACCCTGGCTACCACTAACTTTTTGCTCTCATCAATGCTCATCAGGACGTCCTGCCCGTACTTGGTGAAGGCGTAGTTATCATCCAGGCGGTCGTCCTTAATGCACTTAAGAAAAAACCCGATGTCCGCGCCAGCCACAAATGCCTTTCCTGAGCCACTTAGGACAATGGCCCTGGTCTGCGGGTCTGATTCAGCATCCCGGAAGGACTCATCCAGCTGTTTCATAACGGTCTGATTAAGGGCATTGAGGGCTTCGGGCCGTGAAATGGTCACGCGGCCTACATCATCAATACGATTGTATCTCACGTAACGGATGTCCCACGGTTCTCCCTTGACCTGTTGGCTGTGGAGCCGCTCCGGTAGGGGGAGGTCCGGCCAGGGTTTTAGCAGGTCCTCTACCAGCCCGTTTGCCTTATCAAGACCCAGCCGATTCATGAGTTCAAAAGGCCCCTTTCTCCAGCGCAAACCCACCTTGGCACCCACATCAATGTCAGCCAGCTCTGACGCACCTCCCTCAAGGAGGTCCGAGGCAACATAAAAGATCTCGGCCAGAAGCCTGTCAGATACCCTGGCCAGATTTGCCTCCTCTACTTCACCATCAAGAGGCCACAGCTCGCCGGATTCAAACTGGGCCTTGAGTTTGGCCGACGGGGCATAGAAAGTGCCGAGCTTGTTTCCCAGGGTTAGGGCAGAGTGATAGGCAATAGGAACACCAGTCACGTTCATCAACTTGAAAGGTCCCATCCCGATACCAAGGGAGTCCATAGCTGCCTTATCAATTGTAGGAATGTTGGCCCAACCGTCTTCAAGAATGCGAGTAGACTCATTGAGCCAGGGCACAAAAAAGCGGTTTACGGCAAATCCGGGGGTATCTTTGACCATAATGTCAGTCTTCCCTGCGAGTTGCGCAAACTGCCTGCAGGCAGCAAGAGTTTCAGGAGAAGTCATGGGCCCCGGAATGATTTCAAGAAGCCGATTTTTTGCCGGGTGGTAGAAGAAGTGAAGGCCCACAAAACGGTCCGGCCGTCCTGTGGCCTGGGCTAATTCTTCCACTGAGAAGGAAGAGGTGTTTGTGGCAAGAATTGTTTCTGGCTTGCATATTTCATCTAACCTTACGAAAAGGTCTTTCTTTACCTCCATGTCCTCAAAGACAGCCTCTATTACAAGGTCACAGTCTTTTGTATCGCCCAGATCTGTTGTGCCTTGAATGCGGGACATAATATCGTCTACCTGTTCGGGCTTAAAAAGTTTACGTTCCACAGCCTCCTTTAGGGTTGTTTGGATGTTGCTTAAGCCCTTTTCAACGAATTCAGGTTTGATATCCATCATAACGACAGAAAGGCCCTCCTGGGCCGTTTTTTGAACAATCCCGCTTCCCATGTTTCCTGCGCCAATAATTCCTATCTTCTTCATTCTCAAATCCTCCATGAGTGCAATTTATTAATATATCGGAAATGTAACTTCTCAATAGGTTCGGGTGGAGTTTATCCGTAAGGATTTTATAAAAGGCTTACGCCTAAACTCCGAAAGGCTATAAAGCCATTATCATTCGTTCAAGGCCTATATCCGGTTTTGAATGCCCGAACTTATTGAGAAGTTACTATGAAATGCTACAACTTTTTTAAATTAAACGGATTTTTTAAGTTTTGTTATTTCTGTCTCGTACATTCAAATATTCCAATTGGGGCGAAGCCCCTTAGCCCATATCCACTTAACAGATTCCAGACACAGATTCAACGAAAACCTGAAAAGAGCAGCAATCCTAATAATGACTATCAAGGCTTTGCCATAAAAAATGCAAAAAGACTAAAGGAAATCCTGTCCATTTCCTAATATAATGATATAAAAGAATCAGGACGGATATGTCCGATTGTTTGAGGCACAAGGCAGAGGGTAAAAGACATAGCTTTTAAGATAGACTTTTCAATGTTTAGAACAGTTTCCAGCCTGGTTGGGATTGCTGAGAGAAAATGGAAACTTGAAACTTGTCGGAGCGTAGCGGAGATCCCGTCTTTAGGAAAGGAAAGCGGAGAAACTCGATAACCCCTGAAAATGCCAAAGTATCTCCAAGTTTCTAATTTCAAGTATCAACCGTACCGTATCCCATTGTTCCAATATGAAATTACGTAGATAGTTCACCGGATGAAAAACATTTGACAGGATAACAGGATAGACATGATATAAATCCAGTTAATCAAAACTGCTTATCACAACCTCAAGGAGGTAATATGGAATATAAAGACGTGACGGAAACAATTATCGGCTGTGCTTATCGTGTTTATAATAAAATGGGTTTTGGCTTTCTTGAAAGTGTATATGAAAAATGTTTGCTTATAGAACTGCTTAAAGCAGGTCTGCATACGGAATCACAAAAGTCCATTACAGTTTACTATGACGATGAAATCGTAGGAGAGTTTGTAGCTGATATTTTAGTTAATGATATGATTATTTTAGAACTGAAATCAGTTAGAAGAGTTATTAAAGCACATGAAGTCCAATTGGTTAATTACCTTGTTGCTACGGGAAAGCCTGTTGGTCTTATTCTTAATTTTGGGGAAAGGAAAGTTGAGGTTAAACGTAAAATCAAGGATTTTAAATAAGAGATCAACAGGATGAAAAAAACTATCATGTCAATCTTGTTTATCCTGTCAAAAAAAGTAGCTGAACTATTATGCAATTACTTTCTTGTGTAGGCGGAATGAGCAAATCAGATAAAGTTAATGGAGGTCAAGAAATTGGCAAACAAAATTAGGGTAGGAATTTTATTTGGTGGTAAATCAGCAGAGCATGAAGTTTCCCTTCAGTCAGCAAAAAGCATTGTTGAGGCTATTGACCGTGAAAAATACGAAGTGGTTATGATAGCCGTTGACAAAGAAGGTCAATGGCATTTGACTGACGCCTCAAGGTTTCTTTTAAATGCGGATAATCCTAAGCTGATCAAATTAAACAAGGTAAGTGACAACCTGGCCCTGGCGCCTGGGAAAAGGTCAGAGCAACTCATTAGCCTTACGAGCCACGGACCCACGGCACCAGTTGATGTGATTTTTCCTGTTATTCATGGACCATTTGGCGAAGATGGCACTATTCAGGGCCTGATGAAACTGACAAACGTTCCATTTGTAGGCCCTGGCGTTTTAGGCTCTGCTGTTAGTATGGACAAGGATGTTGCGAAACGACTGCTCAGAGATGCCGGGATACCTATTGCCAGGTTTCTGGTCTTTGATCGGGCGTCATTTAATAAAATTGATTTCAATGAAGCAAAAAATCAATTGGGTCTGCCATTATTTGTTAAGCCGGCCAATCTTGGCTCCTCTGTGGGAATAAATAAAGTCAACGACAGGGAGCAGTTTGAGGACGCTGTGAATGATGCTTTTAAATATGACAATAAAATTGTCATTGAAGAATTTATTGAAGGACGGGAAATTGAATGTTCTGTTCTGGGAAATGATGATCCAATTGCGTCTTTACCTGGAGAGATTCTGCCGCAAGATGATTTTTATTCTTACAAAGCTAAATATATCGATGAAGACGGAGCCATATTAGATGTCCCTGCAAAGCTTCCTGAGAATATTGTAAAAAAAGTTCAGGATTATGCCATTAAAACGTTTAAGGTGCTTTGCTGTGAAGGTATGGCCCGCGTTGATCTCTTTTTGAAAGAAAATGGTGAAATCGTTATAAATGAAATTAATACAATCCCGGGGTTCACGAAAATAAGCATGTATCCAAAACTCTGGGGAGCCAGTGGTATTTCATATTCAGAACTGATACACAGGCTTATTCAGCTTGCGATAGAGAGATTTAATAGAGAAGAGAAATTGGAGACATCGGTGGATATTTAGTGCCCGACCGAAAAATTAGGAGGAAAAAATGTCAAGCTTTAAAGATCGCATCATCCGTGCTGCCAAGCTGGATGTCAAACTGTATGAGGAAGTTGAGGCTGACAAGGGGGCAATGGTTCAGGCCATGGTGATTGTCGTGCTCGCAAGCGTTGCTGGCGGATTAGGCTCACTTGGAAAAGGAGGGGTAAGCGGCCTGATTTGGGGCACAGCTATAGCCATGATCTCATGGTATGTCTGGGCCTATGTCACCTATATTGTTGGCACAAAGATTCTTCCCGAGCCGCAGACTAGAGCAGATTACGGTGAATTGTTACGAACGATCGGGTTTTCCAGCTCTCCCGGTTTGATTCGGATCCTGGGTATTATCCCCGGTCTGGCCTGGATAGTCTTTCTAATCGCCGGAATCTGGATGTTAGTGGCCATGGTTGTCGCAGTGAGGCAGGCCCTTGACTATAAAAGTACATTTCGCGCTGTAGGTGTCTGTTTGATCGGCTGGCTCATTCAAGCGCTAATCATTGCATTGTTTTTTTCCATATTTGGGGGTTTTGAGAAGCCAGCCTAAATATACTGTGGACGGCTTTAATTGCGTTTCTTTATCAATTGGATCATCGGTTGTCCATAGCAGGTTGTTTATTATTGGAGTGATGGAGTACTGGAGTGATGGGCCTAAAAGGATTTTTTAAAATTTCAAAACTATTGTTTCAATACTCCAATTCTCCAACACTCCAATACTCCAGCCTTGAATATTTTGATCATATCCAAGAATTAGAAAGCTAAAATTATAACCGTTTAAAGTATACGCCTGTGAAATGTAACATCCCAATAAGTCTGGGCATTCCTACTCCTTCCCCCTTTTGCAAAGGGGGAGTGAGGGGGATTTTTCAAATTCAGCCCGGATTTTTTGAGAACTTACTATGAAATCATACAACTTACTGAAATCCAATGAACTCACAAAGCGTTAATCGAAAACTAAGCGCCATTCTCAGTGCCGACGTCAAGGGTTACAGCCGTCTTATGGGTGATAATGAGGTGGCCACCATACGCACTTTAGAGGCATACCGGGAGATCATGGCCGGGCTCATCGGGCAGCATCATGGTCGAGTGGTGGACTCCCCGGGGGATAACCTTTTGGCCGAGTTTGCCAGTGTGGTGGATGCTGTAGAATGTGCCGTGAAGATACAAAAGGAACTTCAGAACAGGAATGCAGAATTACCCGATAATCGCAGGATGGTGTTCCGCATAGGGATTAATCTTGGGGACGTAATCCAGGAAGGGGAAAAAATCTACGGCGATGGGGTCAATATCGCGGCCAGGCTTGAGGGGCTGGCCGACGCTGGTGGTATTTTTGTCTCCGGAACTGCTTATGACCAGGTCAAGAACAAACTGGCCGTTGGATATGAGTACCTTGGAGAGCAAACGGTTAAAAATATTTCAGAGCCGGTGCGTATTTATCGTGTTTTGATGGAGCCTAAAGCTGCTGGCACTCTTGTGTTTAAAGATAGAAGAGACGCCCCGAGACACCGGAGAAAGGCTTCTTTGGCTTTTCTTTCGCTCCTGATTGTGGGAGCCGTCGTTGTGGCGTTCTGGAAATTTTATTTTAGTCCTACTGCTCCGGTGCCCCCGGTTTCCTCAGAGCAACCCGCGCCCATTCAATTGTCCGAAAAACCCTCTATTGCCGTAATGCCATTTATCAATATGAGTGACGATCCTGAGCAGGAATATTTCAGCGATGGGATAACAGAGGATCTGATTACAGATCTGTCCAGGATTTCAGGGTTATCCGTTATTGCCCGCAACGCGGTGTTTATTTACAAAGGAAAGACCGTGAAACCTGAACAGGTGGGTGGGGAATTGGGGGTTCGATATGTATTAGAAGGCAGTGTGCGCAAGGCAGGGGACAGGATGAGGATTACAGCCCAGTTAATAGATGCCACAACGGGCTATCACCTGTGGGCAGAGAAATATGACCGGGAGCTGAAGGACATCTTTTCTTTGCAAGACGAAGTGACAGGGAAGATAGTAAAGGCCCTTTCTGTGAAGCTGATAGAAGGTGAAGAAGAACGTCTTTTGAAAAGAGATACCGAGAACCTTGGCGCTTATGACCTTGCACTGCGCGGTTGGGCGTACTTTCGACGTAACTCAAAAGAGGCAAACATCCTTGCAAAGGAGATGTTTGAACAGGCAATTGAACTTGACCCTGGGTATGTGTCCGCTTGCTCAGGCCTGGTCTGGACTAAGCTGATGATGTGGATTCAGGGATGGAGTCAGGATCCCCAGACCCTGAAGGAGGCTCTTGAACTGGCGAAAAAGGCCGTGTCCTTAGATGGATCCCTGCCTGAATGCCATCTCCTGTTGGGCCATGCCTATATCTGGAATAGGCAACATGAGCAGGCCATTTCCGAGGTTGAAAGGGCCATCGCCCTTAATCCTAATAGTGGTGATGCTCTTGCGTCCCTTGGGGGTATTTTGATGTATACAGGGAAATCGGAGGAGGCCATTAGGCTAATAAAGAATGCGATGCACCTGAACCCCAATTATCCAGAGTGGTATTCGTTTTACCTGGGTCAGGCTTATTTCCAGATGAATATGTATGAGGAAGCCATTTCAGCCCTGAAAAAGGCCCTTCTCATAAACCCTGATTTTCTTTCTGCGCACTATTACCTGGCTGCCAGTTACGCTTACCTGGGAAAGCTTGTATATGCCCGAGCCGAGGCAGAAGAAATCCTGAGGCTGGTACCCCGTTTTTCTGTTGAGGTAATAAAACAGATTCCTTATAAGGACAAAAAGGATATGGAACACTTTGTTGAAGGCCTGCGCAAGGCAGGGCTGAAGTGAAGGGTTGTTGGAATTTGCCAATCAACTTTAGTGTGAAAGAAGGGATGTGTAAGCTGCAACTTCCTTGCTGCCTATGACTCAGACTGGAATCATGAATTTGAAGGTACAACCTTTAGCGTTTCCGTCACTTTCAACCCAGATTTTTCCGCCATGCGCTTCAACGGCCATTTTGCAGAAGGCCAGTCCTAAACCGCCTAATCCGACACTGGCCCCGGACTTTTTGAGTTCTCCCTGTTCAAATTTATCAAAAACCTTCTCGTGGTACTCTGACGCCAGGCCGTTTCCATTATCTTTTACACTAAAAGCAATACTGTTTTTTTCAGCAAGGAAACCAGTGGTAACTTCTATCTCCTCTCCTTCAGGGGAATGCCTGATAGCGTTAGACAGCAGGTTGGCAATCACCCTCTTGATTAAGCTTGGGTCGATCCTAACAGAAGGGACTTCTCCGGAATTGGAAAATGTCAGAGATATCTGATCCATCTCCGCCCTTGCAATGAACTGCTCCATTAGGTCGGCTAACATTTCTGTCACATTTGTCAATTCTTTTACCGGTTGCAGTTTCCCTTCCTCCATCCTATGAACGTCAAGGAGGCCCTGGACCATCTGCCTAAGATCCAAGCTATAAGCGAGGCATTTATCCATTGTGTCAAGCTCTGTTTCAGAGAGGTTCTGATTCTCAACTTTTATCATTTCAAGGTTACCATATATCGCTGAGAGGGGATTATTTAAGTCATGGATGATCATATGCGTTAATCCCTCTTTGATCCTTTCCAACTCCTTAAGCCTTTCGTTCTTCAGAGCGATCTCTTTGTAACTGTTCAGCAGTTGATCATGGTAAGACTTGATGCGAAGCAGTGATTTAACACGCACCAGGAGCTCGGTTCGATCCACTGGTTTACTTAGAAAATCATCCGCCCCGGCTTCCAATGCTCTTATGCGATCCTCTTTTCCCCTTAAGGCAGTGACCATGATAACGGGAATCATCTGCGTTTTATCATCCTGCTTCAGTCTCTTACATACCTCAAAACCATCAATTCCAGGCATCATCACGTCAAGCAAAACCAGATCCGGATTGAAATCGTTCACCATTTTAAGAGCTTCTTCCCCATTTAAGGCTTGGAAAATCTTATATTCTTCGGCTTGGAGGTAAGCCTTTAGCAGCTTGATGTTTTTTTCATCGTCGTCGACAATAAGGATAGTCTTGTTTTCCATAATAGGTCCTGTAGCCGCACCCTTAGACAGTTAAACTATTTCAGAGTGGAAGCACGAATCTAAACCTTGATCCTCTTCCCTCTCCCTCACTCTCCACCCAGATCTTTCCTCCGTGAAGCTCCACAAGGTGTTTTGTTAGAGACAGACCCAACCCACTCCCTTGATATTTTTTGCTTGCTGACCCATCTCCTTGTTCAAAAGTATCGAAGATACGAGCTTGATCTTCCGGTTTAATGCCGATGCCGGTGTCCTTGATAGAAATTTCGACGAAATTTCTATCGGTATTGGGTATTGGGTATTGGATACTGGTTTGTTCATCAGCATTTCCATGCTCCACTACCGAATACCCAGTACCCAGTTTCGCGGCGAGAGTAATGGACCCGCCGTTTGGTGTAAATTTAACGGCATTTGAGAGAAGATTGTATAGAGCCTTCTTGAGTTTTTTATAGTCTGCCTTTACATATTCCGGGGCACAATCAGTGTCCGTTAGAAGTTGGACACCCCTATTCATAGCCTTCTCTTTGACCATGGCCAGGGTGTTCCTGAAAAGCATTTTTATATTCACATCAACAGGTTCGAAATCCGACTCTCCCGCATCCAACTTAGAAAATTCCAGGATGTCGCTGATCAAAGAAAGCAAATGCCTGCTGCTTTGAAGCACATCATTGAGATACTCCTCCTGGACCTCGTTCAACTCGCCAAAGTTCTTGTCCACAACCAACTCGGTAAAACCGATGACATGATTCAAAGGAGTACGAAATTCGTGGCCCATGTTGGCCAGAAATTCGCTTTTAGCTTGATTGGCGGCCTCTGCGGCTTCTTTTGACTTCTGCAATTCAATTTCAGTTCGTTTTCGCTCAGAGATCTCAGCACGCAATTCTTCATTGGCCTTCGCAATGTCTGCGGTCCTATCCGCCACTCTTGTTTCTAACTCCTCATTGGCTTTGTGCAAGGCCTTTTCTACTCGTTTCCGTTCTTGTATCTCCACATTCAGTTGTCTATTCGCCTTCGTTAACTCTGCGGTTCGTTCCTCAACTTTTTGTTCCAGATTGGAGTATATCTCAAAGTAGTTTTTCGTCGAGGCCTCGTTTTCCTCTCTTGTAAGTCGAAGGTCGTTGGTCAGATGTTTCACCTTCGTCTCTAAAATAAGATTCTCTTTTTCTATTTTGTCAATGCTGTTATTGTTTTTTAGCTTTGTCATACTGGAACAGCCCCTGGTCTTCCATCATAGCATTTTAAAAGGCATCGGTTTTGCTATGCTGATTAGGAAATTTGAAGAACCCGATGTTATTAATTTATCTGCCTGAAGCGTGGACCTATAATCAGCTTCTTAGTGGCAAAAGATCCCTTCATCTAAACTAAGAATTGACCCACGGTTTGCAGAAAACTTCTGGTATCAATCGGCTTAGCTATGTAACCTATGCACCCTGCATCCCTTGCTTTCTCCTCATCTCCCTGCATCGCATAAGAGGTAAGGGCTACAATAGAGATGTCCTTCACCGCCGGGTCATTCTTGATCTCACGAGTGGCAGTCAATCCGTCCATACCGGGTAACTGAATGTCCATCAATATGAGATCCGGGTGATGCTCTCGGGCCAACTGGATGCCGTTTTCGGCATCAGATGCTTCGAGCACGCTGTACTTCCCAAGTTGAAGCAGACTTCTGGCCAGCTTCATATTCATTTCATTGTCTTCAATCACCAAAACTGTTTCATTTGCCATGGTTAATCTCCTGAAATTTGAAACCTACAATGGAATAGTAAATATAAAGGTGCTCCCTTTTCCTTCTCCGACACTCTCCACCCAGATCGTGCCGCCGTGAAGTTCCACAAGCTGTTTTGTTAGAGACAACCCTAAGCCTGTCCCCTGATACTTTCGGCTCAACGAGCCATCGATCTGTTCAAAAGGATTGAACACCCTATCTGTGTCTTTATGGCTTATGCCAATACCTGTGTCCTTGATAGAAATTTCGACAAAATTTCTATCGCGATTGGGTATTTGGTATTGGGTACTGGTTTGTTCATCAGCGTTTCCATGCTCCACTACCGAATACCCAGTACCCAGTTTCGCAGCGAGAGTAATCGAGCCTCCATCCGGTGTAAATTTCACCGCATTGGAGAGGAGATTGTACATAATCTGCTTGAGCTTGCGTTCATCCGCCGATATGGTCTCCGGAATGCCGTCCATATTTGTTACCAGGTTTATACCATGCTTCATCGCCTTTTCCTTGATCATGACAAGGCTGTTTTCCAAAAGCATCTTTAGATTGAAATCTGTTGGTTGCAGTTCTAACTTTCCTGCTTCCACCTTGGATAAATCTAGGATGTCGTTGATAAGGGAGAGGAGATGTCTGCTACTTTCAAGCACGTCGTTCAGATACTCCTCTTGTACGTCGTTCAAATCTCCGAAGTGCTTATCCATGAGTAATTCGCTGAATCCGATGATTGCATTGAGGGGCGTGCGCAGTTCGTGGCTCATGTTTGCCAGAAAATTAGTCTTAGAAGCGTTAGCTATCTCGGCTGTTTGTTTTGCCTCTTTCAACTCGACCTCGACTTGCTCCCGCTCGGCAATTTCCCGTTGGAGATGTTCATTGGTCGATAACAGGTCTGAGGTGCGATCTTTCACCCGGTTTTCTAACTCAACGTTTGCCCTATAAAGTGCTTTCTGTGCTCGTTTCTGCCCTTGAGTCAGACGCGCATTTGACAAGGCGATGGCCACCTGATCAGCTAACAGACGGGCTTGGGGTAGTGCTTCATCGTTGGGTGGGGATGAATCAAGAGAACCCAGAACCATGACTCCTGCTAACTCCTGTTTGACAACAAGGGGAAATGATGTGAATGATTTAATTCCTCTACTGGCAAATTGAGCGAGATAGCCTGGAAGATTTGTGTCCGTATTTACTGACAATATCCTCCTGTTATCAGTGAGCTCTTTTGCCTCTTGCGGTGCGATTTCAACACCATCAGCTAATTTCACAACTTCCGTTTTATCAAGCCTGAAATACGTCCGGCCTGGATTCTTATTTTGAGAATCAAGCAAGGTAACACTGGCAAAATCGTAGTTGAAAACCTCATGTATTCGTGTGAGCAAAATATTCACAATTTTTTTGGTATCTAAAGTTGAGAGAATGGTTCGATGGATCTCTTCAATCGTGTTCAGTGCGCTAAACTGTCTTCCCAACTCCTTTGCCATCTCATTGAAGGATTCTGCGAGGTCCTGGAATTCGTCGCCGCTTGTGACTGTCACTCTGCTATCGAAATCTCTCATGGCAATACGCCGTGTTCCATCCTTGAGGTTTGCAATTGGGCGCATAGTCCTTCGAATCAGGATGCCGCTGAGAAGCAATACCAACAAAAGGGATAAAAGAATGACAAGAGGAAATATCTTTTTGAAATAGGCCATTGGGGCATAAACATAATCTTTCGGCAGGCTCAGAACTACTGTCCATTTCGGGCAGAAAAAGCTGAATTCCAGGAAAATAGTCCAAAAACCCGCCAAATAATCTCTGCCGTCATATTTCCAGTCAAACTGATTCAACGATGAATGACTCATTTTAAAGGCCGATTTTACAAGGGATGATGAAGAAAGTGGGAGGGTGGAAAAAATAACATTATCTGACTCATCCAAAACACAAAGTTCGGCCATGCTGGGCAGTGTATTATATTCAGACAATCCCCACAGGTACTTGGGATTTATCTCCCCAAAAAGGATTCCTTGCTTAGGGTCTTGTGGGTCAACTGCTCTCATCATAAATATGTTCAAAAGGTTATCATCACTGAACCGGGTTAATACGATAGTTTTTCCGGATCTAATGTGTTGTTTTTCTTCCGCGGACCGCTCTCCCGGATTCTGAATAGAGCCAAAAAAATGGACATACGTTCCAGAGTCAGCGATAAGCGCTAATCCTTTGAACCGCTTTCTTAAGGTTTCACCATATTTTTCAACTGAGCTGTGCGTTGAATATTCCGGGGTGGCAGTAATGCTGGCAGAGAAAACCTTTAATTGCTCTTCAAGAAAAGATAGTCGCTCAAAAATTGAGACGCCAAGGCTCTTGCTTGTTAGATGAAGTTGTCTTTTACTCTGTTTGTCAAGCAGTTCCGACACCTGGCTAAATGAGATGATTGCCAGCGCTGAGATGGGAACGAGAGCACAAAAAATGAACAAGACAAAAATTCGTCGTGCTACCTTGCTCCTGAAAAATGTTGTGTCGAATTTCATCAAAAACAACCTAATTAATAATCTGAAGCAATCCCTATGAATGAACCATTGTTAGCTCGTATAATATCGTCGTGGCTGGCCTTGGCTGTGAGAGGAGTCTGGCTCTTTCCATCTCTGCCCATGCTGTACAGATCGAAATGTGCATTTATCGGCACCAGGTTCCTGTCTTTCCGCATTTTACCCACCCCCTTAACATTGGCGAAGTTCAAAAATTGATATGGGTTTCCCCAGGGATCCAGAATATTTCCACGCCCCAAATCAGTTAGATTATCTGGAAGTTTATCGTTATTCTCTTGGTATGCGGCGATTTCTGACTCCAGCATACGGACTTCCGCTATGCACCTGGCAATTTTTGCCCTTTGGATATAATTTGAGTAGGCGGGTATGGCAATGGCGGCAAGCGTCGCAAGTATGGCAATGACGATTAAAATCTCAATGAGGGTAAAGCCATCACAATGATTTTTGCGATATTTAGAGATCGACCCCAAAATAGGTGCCGGGGCATTTTTGGGAGACATGGGTTTTACTATCCTTCACGCTAAGCTTCATCCACTAATTATTTCTATTAAGCACTCGACGATTTCTTTATCCAACTTACCTTCCTCAGCCTCTTCGCGGAGAATTGAAAACGCTTTCTCCTTTGTCATCCCTTTACGGTAGGGCCGATCTGTGATCAGGGCATCGTAGATGTCCACCACTCCCATTACCCTGGCAGCCACGGAGATCTCGTCTCCCTTCAGACCATCGGGATACCCTGAACCATCCAATTTCTCGTGATGATGTCGGATCACCTCCAGGGCTGGACCCAGATTTTTCATTAAAGGTAGGCATATTTTACATCCCTCATCAGCGTGACTCTTCATCACGTCCCATTCATCGGGATCTAGTGGGCCTGGCTTATTCAGGATTTTACCAGGCACTGCGATCTTGCCAATGTCGTGCAAAGCACCTCCGAACCTTAATGCTTCAAGGTCTCGTCCTGTCATTCCTAACTTTTTACCCAGGCTGACTGCCATATTAGAGACCCTCTCCACATGTCCCTGGGTATATGTGTCTTTGGCTTCAACTGTGTTTGCCAGGGAAAAAAGAACATTTTCAATACTGGCCAAATTATTGTTAAGCCTTTTTAACTTAATTAGGGATCTTGTCCTGGCGAGCAACTCCGTTTTATTAGGTGGTTTGGTAAGGAAATCATCTGCGCCAGCCTCTATCCCTTTTATTTTAGACTCTACATCGTCCAGGGCAGTCACCATAATCACAGGAACCAAGCGTGTAGACTCACTCCCTTTCAAACGCCGGCACACCTCATAGCCATCCATTCCTGGCATCATGATGTCTAATAATATGAGATCCAAATCGACCTTCTTGACTGTGGACAAGGCCTCTTCTCCATTAGATGCTTTTAAGACCTCATAATTTAGAGGCCGAAGCAAAGCATCCAACAGTTTTACGTTTAGCGGCTCATCATCGACCACCAATACCTTTGGTGCCCCGTCATTAGCGGGTTTGGTTTGTTTTTCCAAAAAACAAACTCTATTCTTCCCCCTGATTTTGGCCTGTAGCAATGCCTCTTGTGCCTTTTTGATCAGGGTTTCACCGTTCGTGGCATCCCCCGGGTAAGAAGCGAGGCCAATACTGACTGTAGGCGCTTCATCCGGGAGCTTTTCCACTGCCTGTCGGATCCTTTCTACAGGTATCAGGGCTGACTGAGTGTTAGACTTTATCAGGATAACCGCAAGCACATCACCGGAATACCTGGCAGCCAGATCAACCTTCCGTATATTCTTAATGATGATGCTGACAATTTCCTTCAATACACGATCTCCTTCAACAGATCCGTTGCGCTTGTTGTAAAGGGTAAAAGAATCGATATCTATGAAGGCAAGGGTGAATGGCTCCCCATGCCTTTCGGAACGCTTTACTTCACGCTCTAATGTTATTTGAAAGAATCCGTGGTTAAACAGGCCCGTAAGACTGTCTGTGAAAGGAGCCCCGGTTTCCCTTTTATATAGTTCTTCAAGTGCTAAATCCATAATCTCTATGTTCCTTCGGTTATTATTTATGGTTTGTCTACATCAACAGTTTTCGAGTGGGAAAATCTGTCTGAGAGGAGATTTTGGATTTATTCCCCTCCCAAGTATGGGCAGGTGGGTCAGGTCTCTTCGGGGGAGTCCTGTTGGTCCAGGCATTACCTTCCCATCGATAAGGCGTATTCCATGGATCGGCTCATAGTTGCAAGTACCTCATCAATCTGGGAGGGTGTAATAAATCCCTGACCTAACAATATCTGGCCCAAAAGCCTGTGCTTTCCTTCCTCCACATTCTCTCTTGCCTGGATCGCTAACGCCCCAACAAGTTGATCCCCAGTGATAAACCCTTTATCACCGGCATAGGACCCGAAACGTTTTTTGATCATATTTTCCATATCCTGTTCCTCTTTTATTGCACAACATCGGCTGTTGTTAATTCGCTGTTACCAAAACCTTTTTAAGCGACTTTTCTAATCCTGTGTCGAACAAACAGCACTTATTTCTGCCCGCCTTTTTCGCCTGATAAAGTGCATGATCAACTTTTTTTATCAAATCTGTTTTGGAAATATCTTTTGAAGGATCGAATGATGCAATTCCAAAGCTCATAGTGGTAGATATCTTCTCACCTTCATAGTCTATACTCATTGAATCAATGTCTTTTCTTAGCCTTTCCGCCACAATGAAGGCGCCATCGAGACCTGTCTCCGGGAGTATAAAAGCAAATTCCTCTCCACCATATCTGGCTGCGCTGTCAGATTCCCTAAGAGAATCCTTTAAGCATTCAGCAATCTTCTTTAAAGAATAATCACCCGCAAGATGCCCGTAGTTGTCATTGACTGCTTTGAAGTGATCTATGTCTGCAAGAATAACAGAGAGTTGAAGGTTGTATCTCTTAGCCCTATAAACCTCTTTTTCTAAGGACTCCTGGAATCTTTGGTAATTGAACAAATTTGTCAGACCATCTCGAATAGTCTCCTCCCTTAGAGACTCGATTAATCTCTTTTGTTCCAGTAGCTTATGCATGAAGTCTGTGGAAAGATTGATAAGCTCCTCTCTTGCCGCGCCAATCATCTCCAGGTATGCTTTTTCTTCTCCTATCTTAATGTCAAACAAGGGAAAAATTTCCAGCGTGTGTTCATGAAGCTGCTTAATTATCTCATCCGTCTGGAATTTACCTGTAAAACCGTACTCTTTGATGTTTAATTTAAGCATTGCAAGATAGAGTTTTTTGTCCGCAAAAGTATTCAGGTCAATGAATAAGGATGACAGGTTAAGAACCCTAGTGAGGAGTTCGATTTTGGAATTCTTTGTCTTTAACCCTTGTGGGTTGTGGTGATAGAGAACAGGTATGCAAAAAGTTTCCGGAAGGCCCCATGTTCTTATTAGATATTCACCGATTTCCATATGATTGAAGCCTAGTATCTGATTCTCTGCCTCATGATAAGAACAAAGTGTCCGGTCCTTTTCTTTTAGAACAAGGCTGTATTGTTGAGGCATGCATTGGATCAGTGCCAGTATCCCAATATTGTGAATAAGACCAAGGAAAAAGGCATCCTCTGAAAAAGAAGGAATGACCTTCTCAGCTATTAGTTTAGAAGAGACAGCACCAATAAGAGATTGCTTCCAAAAACTGGTATAATCAAAATCCTCTTTGTTTCCTTTTGGGAAGTCTCTCAACAAGGAAAAACTAAGGGCCAGATTCTTCACTGTGTTAAGCCCCAGTAAATTCACTGCATGAGGCACGGAAGTAACCTGCTTCCGAACACCATAGAATGGGGAATTAATGAGCTTCAGAACTTGTGCACTAAGAGGAGGATCAGTAGAAAGGACATCTGCTATCTCTTTCAAATTAGTGTCCTCATCTCTCACAAGCTCCAAAATTTTCATGGCAATGCCCGGAAGGGTAGGTAATTTATCCAACCCTCTGAGAATCTCTTCTATTTTATTAATTTGATTCATCTTATAAAATCCTTACGGCCCGCCCTCCCCGTCCCGAGACCGGGACGGGATCGGGAGGTGCGACATCCCGGGACGCAGCTGTTATCGCTGCAATATTTACAAAGCTGAAGTTATAGAACATACGCATTGCGAATCAGGTCTGGGCCAGGGATAAACCCCACCCGAACGTATTGAGTTACTATTATAAGCTCTAACGTCAATTTCATTAACTTAAGACCAAACACTCCCCACTTTTGAAAAATCCCCCTGAGACGGAGAGCCTGACGTCCCGCCAAAGGGCAGGAGGCAAAAGTGGACGTTTTGAAACTGCGACAATGTTTAGCCTTTTGCCCAAGATGTCACTGCTTTGGGACACAACATGAACCCATTGAATGCTCCAAGCAGGAATCATGCCGGAATTGAGTAGCAAAGAAATGATAATAAAATCAATAAATTAAGCTTTTCCCTGGGAAATGTAGAGGCGCGAATTGGAAAAAAATCGGAGTTAACAGCGACTGGGCGTCAATTTATTGACTTTTGCCGGGTATTCTCGCCAGCCAGTGGTTCCTATTTCCACTACATAATCAGTTATTTGTGAGCAATGCCATGAGAAAAGGTGACGACAGTCTATAATTTGGCACACCGTAAGGCTCTCGACAAATTCACTGAAAAATTTCGCCTATTATTCTTGCAAGTCTGGTCGCTGCAGTAGCTTTAGGCATTTCCTCAGTATATTAGTTCCTTAACCAGACTTGTTTTAAAAGAATTGAGATTGTCAAGGGTACTCCTTTGTGATAACATACAATTATAAAACTATTTCACACACACAGGATATTTCTATGGAAAATGTTGATGTAACTTCAGAGGATGGGTTTGGCGGTAAATTACTGGGCATTTCTGTCCATTCCTTCTTGCAGATGGTTGAATCGGAACAAAAGACCTGCACGTTACGCGTAACATATCAGGGAAAGACAGGCTATCTTTACATAAGCAATGGCGAACTCATTGCCGCAGAGGCTGATAGCCTCAGGAAGGAAGAGGCAGCTTATGAGATAATCGGCTGGGATGAACCAGATATTGAAATCAAAGACACCGTTCCAGCAAAGGAAAAAGAAATCTTTCAACCCTTGATGGCGGTCTTGATGGAGGGCTTCCGTCTACGTGATGAAAAGCTAAGCGACATCCAGCCGGCAGATACGGGCAGCCATAAACTGCCAGAACTCAAGAGTAAACCCACAGCAGGCCGGCGAATTGGCTTGGACATCGGAGCGAGACTACAGATAGAAATCGAAGGCTTTGATTCGGCATTGGAGAGTTTTATGATAGGCATGATGCCTGACGATTTTCTCATTATCACTCTGCCCTCCCGCCTATCGGCTACCGGGCATAAGTTAGCAAAGGGAGCACGTCTTGGCATCAAATACCTGTACCTGGGAAAGATTTGCCTCTTCAACTCCGAACTCCTGGCATCTGTTGATTTTCACCAAAAGTTGCTTTTTATAAGCTATCCATCGGTCATTCATTACCATGAGCTGCGCCGTCACAGAAGAGTGGAATCTTTTCTTCCATGCACGATAGGCCTGTCTAATGGCCAAAGCTATCCGGGAGTTATAATCGACATGAGCATCTCAGGCTGTCTATGTCAGCAAAAAGGCAGGGAAGACAGCTCACTACCTTCGTTTCATATTGATGAGAAGCTTACGATTCGCTGTCTGTTACCGGGAATGGACGAAGAACAGGAGTTAGCCGGTCAAATAAAAAACCTGCATAAAACAAAACGCGAAACCAGGATAGGAGTGGAGTTTGTAGAAAACCCGCCATCAGTTGAGAAAGTGATAACTCACTATCTCGGTCATTAAAACCTCAATTGAGGTGGTACTTGGTATCCGGTACTGGGTACTGGTTTAATACCTGAATTTTGCACCAAGTATCGTAGTGAGGCGCAGAAAGCCTTGTGTTTAAAGCGAAGTTGGAGTGGTTTTGACCCGCAGCCATATTATCTATATGGTGAGGATCAAAATCATGAAACGAGCTTTAAAGGCAAAGCGCTTCAAGCCGTAGTAGATAGTTGGTGCAAGATTCAGGTAATATATTGTTTTCATTCCTCCTTTTTTAGCGCTTTCCCGATTTTCTCCATGGCCTTTCCAGTCTCTTCACGGATCTTATTTACCCGCTCCGTGGTCTCTTGTTTTACCTCTTTCAGTTTTTCCTGGAGATTCCTGACCTCGGTATTGAGATCGGTCTGGCTAACTGTCCGGTTGAAGGAAATAATGGCCAGAACAAGGGCAATGATCGATATAAGTAATGCAAGTGTTGCCCTGAAACCTCCCTTAACAACTTTCTTTTCATTTGTCATTTTTAAATCCTCCCTTTTGACTGTGACTTTGAGGCGGCCAAATGTAAAAATCCACTTACTCCGAAGCCTTCCTCCCTGCGTGTGTAATAATCAATTTCAACATCCGCATTACGCTCATATAACCGCTGTCGAGCAATAATGAGTTTTGGGTAGCAGCGTTCTAATGCCTCCTTATTGGTTTCTACTGGCTCTTTGCTGAATATATCCCGCCACAACATAGGGTGTGGATTGGATACATATGCTCTTAACAATTGTTCCCTGCCCTCGGATGTTATTGCCAGGTGAACGACAGTTGTATACTGACTCAGTCTTTTTAGAATCCTTTCCCCGGTGTAAATGACACTCCCGGTTGTATCCACAACGATATCCTCATCAAGATCGTTATCATGGTCTTCAAGGTAATCAAGGATTTCGTTGAGCACCTCTATTTCAAAGTTCAGGTATTTTGATTCACGTTTTTTATACCCGGAATGGAAAGGGAACCCCATCCATTCCCCCATTTTCATGGTAGTTCCATCGGGTCTTATAAGCAAGGGAGCGAGTTTTTTGGAAATAAGATCATCACAGCAGAAAAGCTTAAAACCGTGTTCAGCAAGCTTGTTCGCCCAATAGGATTTTCCTGTTCCCGCCATGCCAATCAAAGAAAGTCGCATCGTATTAACATAATAAATTATTATTTATTATCAAGCTGTTATCTTAAGTAATAGTAGAATAAAGCTGATTGTGTGTCAATAAAATGGTTGGAGCATCGCGGATTAAGGTGAAAACCAGGTCGGGAACATAGCACAAAAGCACTGTAGGGTCGGGTTTTATACCCGACCGGGGTTGCGGTGGCATATAAAATGCCACCCTACATGATGTAAACAAAGGCTTTCACACTAATCCGCGATGAACCAAATGGTTGAAGTGGCAGAAATTCTATTTACTGGTTTTTGAAGATGGTAAACCATTTTGCCCCAAAGGCGTCTAAATAAACAAAACTAAAAACTTGCGAAAGGGGGACGATACAATGAAATCAAGAACGCTAAAAATTCTGCCGATAGCAATAGGTTTGGTTCTTGTTTTGGTAAGTATATCCTGGGCTCGGGACCCGATTTCCAATCGTCAGATGAAACAGTCTAAAAGGATCACCCATGGCATAAGAAGCGGTGAGGTTACAGATCGGGAGCTTGTTCGTTTGAATCGTGAACAAAGACGGATCGGTAAACATAAAAGACGGGCCCGGCGGGATGGCTGTATAAGCCATAGGGAAAGGCGCTGCCTTCATAGAATGCAGGACAGAGTCAGCGCACACATTTACCGGGCCAAGCACAACCGCGCGTCACATTATGCCTGCAGACCAGCACATAAACATCTTCACTTTCCGCGTAGACCGGTATATCATGGCTGTTGTGTGAGTGGGGTATTTTTTGAGCCCTACTGGGCATTCGGATGGTCTATGGGCTGGCGGTAAAGTATACATATTCGAGAGATGCCTTGTGTTTTATAAAGCAGCAGAGGTAAGCCTCCAGGAGCGCCAGGACATTGATTCTCAGGGAAAGGCACCCCCTATGACATTGAGAGATGAGGAATTGGTCGCTCGCATTCAGGAGGGGGAGGATTGGGCCACAGAAGAACTGGTCAATCGTTACCAGCAAAAGATCTATGCAATCGCTTACCATATGTGCTCTGAAGACAGCGAAGAAGCCCAGGACCTCACCCAGGAGGCATTCCTGCGGGCCTTTCGAAGCCTGGGGAAATTTCGCGGAGATTCGTCGTTTTATACCTGGTTTTACCGCATTGTGGTGAATGTTTGTTTGGACAGTAGAAGACGCAGCCGGAGATGGAAGCTGATTTTTTCGCCATGGCGGCAGGTGCCAAGGGGAAAAGGGTCTCCGGGAGAAGTACCCGAAGAACAACCAGACATGAGAGATGATTTTAATCCTATTTCAGCCTTAAGCGGTAAACAATTCGCAAAGGAGATCAAAAAGTCATTGAAGGTTCTTCCTGAAAGGCAGCGGCTGGTTTTTCAGTTAAAGGTGCTCCATGGATTGAGTATCCGCGAAATTGCTCAAGTGATAGGAACTGCCGAGGGGACTGTAAAGAGCCACCTGTTTCGTGCAACACGTTTTTTGCGGGAAGAGCTAAAGGAATGGGCCACACCATAATGGAGGTGGAGAAATGAAAGCTTGCCCAAATCACCAGGAGACTTTATGGTTGGATGTATATGGGGAATTGGACCCAGTTAAGAGATCAGTCTTGGAGCGACATCTGGAAACATGTACCGGTTGCCGTGAAGAGCGCCAGAGATTACTTGGTTTGCTTGACCTGGTAAGAGACGAGATGGGCGCCCCGCTGCTCTCACCGAAAAAAGCCAGTGCTCTATCATGGTCAATCAAACGGGGATTAAGGGAAGGCCGGGCAACTACGTGGTGGTGGAAAGGCCTATTGAGCATGCCGAACAGGCTTATTCCTGCCCTGGCTGCGGTTTCCCTGCTAATCGTGGCCCTTGGCTGGTTCGCCATAAACAAAGTTCAAAGCCCTTCGTCACTTCAAAATCTCTCTGGCCTCAAATCAGAAGAACAGGTGATCGTCAAGGATTTAGAAGTGATTGACAATATGGATTTCCTGGAGGAAATGGATACCCTCCGGAAACTGGTTCAAGTGGTTGATAACCGGGATATTATTTAATAGGTATTTCATGGAACCAAAAGGTTGAGATGAAGATCAATATGGTGAAACATAGGCAGGGCACCTTGACATTCCTGGCCCTGTGGAAAGTTACAGCCATCCTGACTGTATGGGGTGTCATGTTATT
>JAUWMY010000160.1 GCA_030612945.1 Desulfobacteraceae bacterium | reverse complement strand
CCACCTCATGTGAACTAAATTCTGAACAATCGTTTTAATGAATATTTCTGATAACTGATAACTGGACAGGGGGGCCTTGAGGCTTTTTCTGCAAATCCCTACAAGGCTCTGGACATACCGGGCGGTGGGGTCTAATAGCCGGAAGCCTGCCTGCACAACGACAGACATTCAGCTATCACACTATATTGTGTAGAGTCAAGAGGAAAATACAATATATTGAGGTTTGAGTTCGGTTTTTTTTGCGGATCAAGAAAAATCAAAGGGTTAGGGCCAGACAGCCAAACTACGATTCTGATAAATATGCCGCCTCCGCCTTACCCTTTTCTTCATCAACAAAATAGAAAAGGATGGCCCCGATTAGAAAGAGTATCAAGACAGATGCGATACTCCAGCGTGAAGCTAATTGTCCAACATGTTCAATTTGCCCGGGTGTGGGTGTGGGCGGCATTAACAATCGTCTTGCAATTAGACCAACAACGCCCATGAGAGCCGGGCCAACAATGGCTGCAAACTTGCCAAGCATATTGTAAAACCCATAGTATTCAGCAGATTGTTCTCTGGGAATCAATCGCGAATAATAGGAACGGCTGAGAGCTTGAATACCACCCTGGACCAAACCGATCATGATGGCCAGAATGTAGAATTCCTGCTTTACGGTCATCATAGTTCCCCACACAACAATGAGCATATAGATGCCAATGGCGAGGTAAATTGCCTTGCGAACACCCCATTTTTGGCCTAATTTCCCGAACACCAACGCTGAAGGAAATCCCACAAACTGGACAACCAAGAGCGCGATTATCAAATCATTAGATGCAAACCCGATTGACATCCCATAATCAACAGCCATGCGGATGATGGTATCAACACCGTCAATGTAAAACCAATATGCCAGCAGAAATAAAAATATAGTTTTCAAATGTCGAACTTTTTTAAATGTCCCAATAATCTGCCGGAAACCATCCGCAATAAAGTTCCCGCCCTCGCGCGACGCACCAGCCGTTTTTTCTTCCGGCACCCACAGTATTGTAAAGATTGTAAACACACCCCACCATATGGCCACCGAAATAAAAGAATATCTGACGGCCTCACCGGAATCGGCCAATCCAAATTTTTCCGGCATTAATGTCATTAACACATTAATAAGAAACAGCAGCCCACCGCCAAGGTATCCCATGGCAAATCCAAGGCCTGATATATAATCAACGTTGTCTTTATCCGCCACAGTCGGCAGGAGAGAATCATAAAATACATTTGCACCGGAGAATCCGATGATCCCCATGGCATAAACAAAAATGGCCCAGGCCCATTCTCCTTTTCCGACCAGAAAGAGGCAAGCCGTCATGAGTACACCCAGGTATGCAAAAAATATGAGGAATTTTTTTCTGGCCGAGCCCTTATCGGCAATAGCACCCAGGACAGGTGCCATTAACGCCACAAGCAGGCTGGCGATTGAATTACCGAATCCAAGCTGGGCAGTGCTAACATTGACATCTACTCCATAGCTCCAATACTGCTTGAAGAAAATGGGGAAGAATCCGGCCATAACCGTCGTCGCAAAAGCGGAATTTGCCCAGTCGTACATTGCCCAGCCCCATACGGCCTTCTTTTCTTTGTTCATGGTACTTCCTCTAAATGCTTCATTAATAAGAAGAAATCAGTACATTTAACTCTTTTGGCTCTTTTTCAACTCCTCTATCTTTTTCAAAAGTGTTTTGGCTTTGTTGATGAATTCATTCACTTTTTTATAGTCCGAATCCATAAGCCTTACCAGTTCCCATTCCTTGATAGCTTTATTTAATTGTTCATCATTATAAAAACGCATCCCCTTCTTGTAATGCCTCTCCTTGTATAAATCTTCACTTTTCCTTATGTATACGTTGCATTTGTAGCAATCTTTCGTGTATCGGAGGGAAGCCTTAAACTGATCTCTTGCTCCCAGGTAGTCCTTTTTGGCATAAAAATCCATTGCAAGTTGATAATGGGACTTATGGGAATAGGCAAGCGCAATGTTATCATCAGGGTTTGCATTCAGTACCTTGTTGAATTCAACAATTGCCATCTGGTATTCGCCTTTTCTGAACAAGTCCACCCCGTGATTGCGATAGATAGCAACCTGGTCCACCGGTTCCGGCCGGTCTTCCAGAGCGTAATCTTCCCAATCCCATTCCGCAATTTCCAAATCATCTACTGACAGGGATTCCGTCTCAATAGGTTCCTTGCCGACTAAAAAATCTATTCCTTCTATCTCGGGAATTTTGATTTTCTGGCCGACAGCGATCCGGGAGGCATCATCAAAATTATTGTATTTGGCTATAATAGAAAACTTCTCAGGATCTCCATAATAGATCTTTGCCAGTTTGGAAACGCTTTCTGAGGCCCTAACAGTATGTACAACGTACCTCTTGATCTGAATCCGTTTTCTGGTGGTGAGCATATTTATTGCTTCAGGATAATCCGGCCAGAGCCTTAAAGCTATCAAAAACTGTTGACGACTGCGGGCATATTTTCCTGCCTTGTCTAATGTAAGCCCTGCCTTATAGTGTTTCTCGGCTAAACGACGCAGCGCCGTTTCCACCCTGTTAGAGCAATCAATAACCTCCTTGCTTGCAGGGTTTAGGGTCATCGCCAGTTTATATTGTTTTAAGGCCTCTACCAGATCCCCCTTATCTTCACAGTCTCGACCTTTCTGTAGATACTCCTTAAAAAGATCTTCTTTTACAACTTCATGAGGTCTTTCTCCAAAGGTTGTACAGCCGCAGGGCCCTATCAAAGTCCAGGCAAAGAGGAGGGCCAGAAAGGAGGATGCTAAGAGTCCCCCCTTTCCTGAACTGAAAAATTCACGCTCACCCACCTTTACTAAAGGGGGGATGGGTGGGATTTTAATGAAGATAGAAATTAAAAACATTGGGTTTTCACTTTAGAGAAAATTTATTAAAAGTTTTTAGGTTGGCTATGAAGGCATACATATAGCTTTTCAATATCTGATTTCTGTCCAGGACAAGCGGATCTTTAAAAAAGGCGTTTCCTCCCCTATCCACAGTTACTCCGATCTTGTAACCCGCCTGTTCACAAAGATTCAATACTGAGGCATTATAACGGCTGTAAGGGTAGGCAAAAGTGAAAGTATCCTGCCCCAGCTCTTTGTCAATTATCTGTTTAGAGTCAAAAATTTCTCTTTTGATCCTCGCCAGATAGTCCTGATAATTTTCACCTGTCATTCTCTTTGTAAGATCACAATGAGATATGGTATGAGAGCCAACTCCAAAACCATCGGCCTTCATCTCTCGGAGTTGATCCCACGTGATAGCGCTCCTGGAAACTCCCACATAATCTGTGTAGATAAAGAGTGTCGCACTAAACCCATATTTCTTGAGCACTGGATATGCAATTTCATAAGCAGATCTGTAGCCGTCATCAATGGTGATAAGAATCGATCTTTTAGGGATGGCATGACGATACTGCATAAACCCAAGAAGCTCACGCATTGTTATGACCCTGTAGGCATTATTTTTCAAGTACCTCATCTGCTGGTCAAAAACGCTGGCGGAGATACAGAGGTTAGATTCACAATTTTCAGCAAAATGATGGTAGGATAGAATCGGCACTGCCTGATAGCCGTCTATTGCCAGCCCCCCCTTATTATCTTCCTTCAGAGGGATTATAATTAACTGATTTTTTCTAAACGTAACGTCCTTGTTTGCGTCTTCGATGACCCATGACCGCTTTTCATCTCCCAAAAATTTTTCTGCAAGTGTAACAGGGGTTTCTCCTTCTTGTAATCTGTAGACAATATATTCGTCTGACTGAAATTGAATGGGCTCTGGGGTTTTTTCCTGCCACAGCGCTTTTTCGGCTTTCTTTAGGGCCACTTCGAAAGTAGCGCAGGATGATTGAAAAAGAAGGCCTATCGCTATCAGGGCAAAGACAAAAGCCCTTAGTCTCTCCCTATTCAGGGCTCCGGCTGTCTTGCTCATCTTGAACCTCATTCCATCTCAACACGTTAAAGATAGTTATCTCCACTTTTTTCCCCTTGATAGACACTTTACCTCTCTCAGCTACTTTCAACCTGCTATTGTCAACGATTGATTCATAGGTTTGCTTACTGATCAAGATTTCTCCTCCCTTTGCAAGGGAAGTAAGCCTCGATGCCACATTTACGTTATCTCCAATAACCGTATATTCCATTCGCTTGGGTGATCCAAGGTTCCCTGCCACTATCTCACCGGAATTGATACCAATACCGACCTCAAAAGACACATCCCCCATCTTCTTTTCCCGATCAATCCTTGCTATTTCTTCCTGTATATCCAGGGCCGCCCTTACAGCCGCCTCAGCGTGTTGAGGATTGGGGGCTGGAGTACCGAAAACTATCATTGCTTCATCTCCAACGAACTTGTTCAAATGGCCACCATGCCTAATCACGATGTCAGTTACCCTGGTAAAATGATCATTAAGCATTTCAATCACGGTCTCCGGCTCTTTTTCCTCTGCCAGGCCTGTAAAGCCCCTTATATCAACAAATAGAACCGTGGCTTCTACCTTTAATCCTTTCATCCATTGATTATCAGGGTTTTCCAGTATCATATCAACTATCTCAGGTGTTACGTACTGCCCGAAGGAATCCTTAATCTTGTCCTTGAGTGCCAGATCCTCGGCCATCCTGTTAAAAGCTAAGCCAAGGTCTCCAAGCTCATCATTGCGGTTAACAGCCACACGATGATCAAAATCATCCATTGCCAGGGCCTTGATACTCTCCCCCAGCTTCCTGATAGGACGTGAAAAATACATGCTGAGCACAAGACTTAGCATAATCCCCAGGAGTGTTATAAACGCTGTGAGTACCAGAATAGAGATCTTGGCATCATGAATGTTCTCAAAAATCTTTCTCTGTGATATGGCCAGGTGGACTTCTCCGACCCTTAGTTTCTGATAGGTAATTGGTTCTTCAAAAAGCAGGATCTCTTCTCGGCCACGGATAAAAGAACTTACTTTAACCTTATTGTCTTCCTTAAGAAACAGGATATTATCCGGCGGTGAATATATCTTGTTCACCATATCGATACGGTTATGGGCCTTGATAACATCCTTTTGGTCAGTAATCAGGACATATATAACCTGCTTATTTTCCGCGATATCTTTTACAAGCTGGAATAAGGCCAGCTCTTCCTCCCCCAAAAGCTTTTCTGGAGCGTTGTTGGCCACTATACGAACCATACTCTCTCCCAGGTTAATCAACTGACCAATATATTGCGCTTTTTGCTTTTTTAATATTGTAAAACTGATGATAGAAATAACCACCAGGATCAGTATAGTGGATAAACTGGCAAGCTTAATAAAAATGGGAATTCTTAGTTTTCTTGTACTCCTTCTCTCCTGACCGCTTCTACGGTCCTCCCCGCTCCTTCGTTCTTTTCCGTCTCTTTTTTCTTTTTTGGGGAAAAGGCCCTTTCCGGTCCTTCTATCTTTCCCTCTCCTTCTATCCTCCCCGCGTCTACGGTCCTTTCCGTGTCTTCTCACCAGGTAAGCCTTAAGCTCATGGCGTGTGGACTGCTCCTCAGGTTTCGTTGATTCACCTGAGTGATTTTTCTTATTCTCAATATTATCGTCAGCCATCGTCCCACGCTTAAGCCTAGGGGAAAGATCTAAAAATGCTGTGGTTCTAAATGTATTTGTTCAATACCCTGGGTATAAAGCCTTTACGGCCCGCCCTGGTGCGATTTTGCCCTGCACGCAGCACATGCTTTGTAAAGCTTCATAAGTTGATGTCATAGAATTACACTCATAAAATTAGGCCTGGGCCAGGGGTAAACTCCGTGATAGGAATTTAGGCGTGAGCCTTTTATGCTGATCCAGCATATCGAGAATTTGCTTCTAAACTAATTTGGGCTTATTAATAAACAATTTAGTATAGTTTATAAAACATATTTTGTCAAGATAAACATTCCCGTGGCCTATGCCCCTGAGCCCTCCCCCTTTCGAAGATCTCTTCTTTGGAGCGATAAAATACTACCTAAATTATGCCTTTTTCGAAAAAACCAGATATATTTGAGTACAATTATTCCTAAAACCCGTTAAGCATATAAAAAGGGTAAGCGTTCACAGGTTCAGGGTTAAGGGCAGGGACAAAATTGAAGGCCCGAAGTCCTCGTAAAAAATGCTGGTTTTGCCACATAATTGCCAAATACCATGTTCCAGACCCGCCTGCCTCGCCTGTCATGTACAGAACGGGCATATCCCAAGAGGTCGGCAATGGCGGGCAGGTTTGTGGGGATGTG
>JAUWMY010000196.1 GCA_030612945.1 Desulfobacteraceae bacterium | reverse complement strand
CTGAATGCCCTTAATATGGCCCTGGCCATGAATGGCAAACTCAATGACATGAACCTGGTTTCCTCGGAACTGGTAAAATAGAAGAAGTAAACAAAGTGCTAAAGTGAGCTAAAGTGTCTAAAATGCCTAAAATTCATGAATGGTCGGGTAAAGGAGCCTTCGAGTGTTTATGCCTAAGCATAAGGTGAGCTCATTTCCCATTGGCCTATGAACAAGGATAAAAAGTTCTATCGAAGGCCGGCAAAAACTCGGTCGAGCAGGAAAAGGCGTAGCAATGTCAAAGTTTATGCGCGTTCAAGTTCGCATAGGCAGGCCCATTATGGAAAACCCAGGATAGACCCGGAACTGAGGTCAATTTTCCGCAAAATAGGCGTACCGGAACCTGAGCCTTTCAGGGCAGATCCATTTCAGCAGGAAGCACTGGAACTGATTAAAGACTATGACGTCCTCGTCAGCGCCGCAACAGGCTCCGGAAAAACCTGGATTGCCTCCCAGGCAATCCAATCATGTCTTGCCGAAGGCCTGAGCGTATGGTACGCGTCACCCCTCAAGGCCCTTTCCAATTCCATATATCAGGAATTTTGTCATGAATTTGGGCCTTCCAATTGTGGCATCCTGACTGGTGATCGCAAGGAGAATGCCCGAGCGCCCGTCATTGTGGGTACAACGGAGATTCTTCGGAATCAGCTCTATGATGCCATGCATGAAGGGACCGGTATACGTGCGGATCTCGTGATCCTGGATGAAGCCCACTATCTGAGCGATCCTGACAGAGGCGTTGTATGGGAAGAGGTACTTATCTATCTTCCATCAAGTGTCAGACTCTTACTGCTTTCAGCCACTGTATCCAATGGGGAAGAAGTTTGTGAGTGGCTGCGGGAGATTCGTGGGACCCCAAATCGTGTAGTACGCTCGGAAGAGCGACCCGTTCCTCTGGAAATGCTTTTTCTTTTCAATGAGGGCCTTATTGTTCCTTTAACAGGCAAAAAAGGCCTTGGCCCCAAGGTCAAGAAATTTTTAGTCTCCAGGGGAGGTGGGTGGGGACGGTGGAAAAAACCGGATTACGGTAGGATTATCAGACAATTAAGAGAATTGGATCTGTTGCCGGCAATCTTTTTTTTAAAGTCAAGAGCGGACTGTGACCGGGCCATTTTCACCTGCCTCCAATCAGATATTGAGCCCAGGGTAAATGCGTCACTCAAACAAGCTGTAAGCGCATTTTTAAGGGATTTTCCTCACCTTGAGGGACATCGCCAGATGGGGCCGCTTCTGGAATCCAGGGTTGGCTCCCATCATGGGGGACAACTTCCTTACTGGAAGGCCCTCATTGAAAAGATGATGAGCAAGGGGTATCTGGAGGCTATTTTTTCTACATCCACAGTGGCAGCCGGGGTGAATTTTCCTGCCAGGACCGTTGTTCTTGTGCAAAGCGACCGTTACAATGGACGCGAATTCGCTGATCTGACGGCAACGGACTTTCATCAAATGGTCGGACGTGCAGGCAGGAGGGGAAAGGATCGGATCGGGTTTGGGGGTGTGATTCCAGGTCTTCACCAGGACCCGCAACTCCTTAGTGAACTGAATAATGCGCCTCCCGAGCCACTTGTGAGCCAGATTCATATCAATTTTTCCATGACCCTGAATTTGCTTCTGTCTCATATCCCACTGGAGGTCAGGGACCTTATTGGCCTTTCATTTGCTTCCTTCCAGGAGAGAGAAACCGGGCCTTTTGTCAAGAGACGCTGGGATGAACTGATATCAAAGTTAAAAAAGATCCTTTCAGAAGGCAAATGTGATACGGCAGATCCTTACGAGATCCTGGAAAACATCCAGAAAAGACTGGAATTGAAGAAGGGAGTCAGGCAACTCAGCCGGAGCATTCGCTATGGCACGATTCCGTGCGAAACCTGTGCCCATGTGAGAACCTGTCATGGGAAAGAGAAGAACCCACTCATGAAATTGCTTCGTGATCTTCAGTCTTTAGGAATGCAAATGGAGGGAATGGGGGGTGGGTTATGGCTCAGTTTCAAACGTCATGTGAGGTTTTTGCAGGAAACCGGTTTTGTGGATCAGGCAAACAGATTAACCCCGGACGGCCATTGGGCATCCAAGTTGAGACTGGACCAACCCTTATTGATTGCAGAAGCTATCAGGAGGGGGGCCTTGAATAATGTTTCTCCTGAGATCATGGTAGGAGGATTGGCCCCTTTTGTATGGGATAGAACCCTTGAACTGGAGCCATTGGTCGATGGGGTTTTCGACTTAACTGAGCTAAAGGAAAACTTTAATAAAATAATTGATACTATTGGAAATATTAATGAATTAAAAATAAAACGGGGATTTGAGTCTTCCCCCATTCTTTTCTGGCCTGCTGCTGTCCTTTTCATGTGGGCCAGAAACGTCCCCTGGGAGCAGCTTTTGACCTATGTGCCTGTGAATGAAGGGGACATGGCATCCCTCATTATGAGGACAGCGGACCATCTAAGACAGATCGCCAACCTAAAGGAGACCCACCCTCAACTATCCGCTGTGGCGGCAAACGCCATAGAACTCATTCTAAGGGAACCGGTTTATATCGACTGAGTTCAGATCTCGTTATGCCTTAGACCGGATATGAGTGATGACCTTTGCGAGCCTTTCAACCACCTTTTTTCTGCCTAAAATTTCCATCACCTCAAAGATGCCCGGACTTGCTGTCTTACCTGTCAGAGCCACTCTGAGCGGCTGTGCCACTTTTTTGAGTTTGATTTCATTGTCTTCGAGAAAGGCCACGAAAATTTTTTCAAGAGCTGCCTGGTTGAATTCAGAGGCTTTTTCAAGCCTGTCACGGATGTCTTCAAGCAATCCCAGGATATCCGACTTCAGAAATTTGTCATCGGCCTTTTTATCATAGGTGATTTCCTCTTGGAAATAGAAGAGGGCCCCTTCAGCCATGTCCAACAGGGTTTTGCTCCTTGGCTTTAGTGTGGCAACCGCTTCTTTAATCTTTTGTTGTTCCAGCCCCTTTAAACCGAATTGCTGCAGAAAAGGGATCAGCTCACGCGCGAGAAACTCATCTGAAGAATTGCGAATATACCAGGCATTCAGGTCCAGAAGCTTATCTGCATTAAAGACACCTGCAGACTTCCCCACGTTTTTGAGTGAGAACTTTTCAATGAGTTCCTCTTTTGTAAACTTTTCCTGGTCTCCATAAGACCATCCTAACCTTGCCAGGGAGTTGAGTAAAGCGTGGGGTAGATAACCCATATCTCTGTAGGCAAGGACCGATACGGCCCCATGTCGTTTGCTCAACCTTGTTTTGTCCGGAGCCAGGATCATGGGTACATGGGCGTATTGGGGGATGGGTTCACCCAGGGCTTTGTAGATCAATATTTGGCGGGGCGTGTTGTTCACATGATCATCTCCCCGGATAACATATGTAATGCCAAGACTGATGTCGTCGGCAACCACGGCCATGTGATATGTTGGACTGCCGTCCGATCGCCTCAGAATAAGATCGTCAAGCTCTTCATTATCAAAACGGATACGGCCCTTAACGAGATCATTGAATTGGGTTATCCCGGTTTTGGGGGTCTTGAGCCTCACCACTGAACCCGGGGCCGGGCCAAGTCCCAAATCACGGCATTTGCCATCATATTTGGGCTTTAGTCCTTTGGCCATTGCTGCTTTTCTTCCCCGTTCCAGTTCATCCGGTGAGCAATGACAATGGTAGGCCTGGCCGGTGGAAAGAAGACGTTCTATAAAAACATTATGAATATCATATCTCTGTGACTGGAAATAGGGCCCTTCATCCCAGTCAAGGCCGAGCCATTCCATGGATTCTATGATGGCCTTTGTAGTTTCATCCGAGGATCTTGCCTTGTCTGTGTCCTCGATCCTGAGCACAAATTTTCCGCCTTTTTGCCTGGTAAAAAGCCAGTTAAACAAGGCCGTTCTTGCCCCACCGATATGCAGATAGCCAGTCGGGCTGGGTGGAAACCGTGTCACAATTTTTTCCTGATTCATGGTTTGAGATAACCTCCTATAAAATCGTGGGGAGTTTAACACACAGATGTAAAGGAAACAAGAAGGAGTTGGTGTTTTCAATCTGTAAATAGGGGCCTTGTCATAAGTTCTCAATAAAGCCGGACTGTGTCAGAGAAATCCCCCTCAATCCCCCTTTGCAAAAGGGGGAAGGAATGAGAATGCCCGTACTTATTGAGAACTTACACCTTGTTTTGCCAAAACCAAATTATCTGCTGATGTTACGGCCCGGGCTGTGTATAATAAAATAATAGGTTTTATGGAAGGCTGTTGGCGTAGCTTAGCCGTGGCTTTTCCACAAGTTTGGGGTTATAGGTAATGGATTAAGGCTCAAGGTTCAGGGCGCAAGATCGGCGAGGGGTGGAAATTTGCTTATATTATGCAAAAGGACGCGAAATATATAAAGATAGAAGTCGCTGCCTACTCTGGGTATAAGGTAAATGAACGGCCTCTTTATTCAAAGAACCGAAAAGCTCAATGATAACAATAGGATATGTTAAATGATATCAAACGTTTATCGTTAGACAGAGACTTTTGGGAAGTGCTGGGAATCACAAGGAATTAGGGGGGTCTTTTTCCCGAAAATTAGACAGAATTAGACAGAATCATCAGTTTGGGGAGATAGCTTGATCAGCGAACGCCGGGAAATCCCGCCCGGTTTCTCCCCAAAAATCACGGGGCCAGGGGGAACTGGCAAATGAAAGAAAAAAAATCCTCAAACCTTCCGGGGATAGAAAGTCCATCCATCTTCAACCGCACCTACCGGGAAGAGATATTTGAAGCTAAATCCAAGGTTGAGACACAGAAATATCCAACCCCCCAGCATGTTAAAGCTGTCCTTGAACGCATAGAACAAACCCGTGCTCTTCACCCAGAGCTCATAAGGATCGGCATTGACGTAAAGGAGCTGTCTCATTTGATCGCTCTAAACCTGTGCTATAAGCAAACCTGGGAATACAGAAGGAAAGAAACTGTCAGCGCAAAGGATTACGAGAAACACATCATCCAACGGTGGGATAAAAACAGACCAAAATTATTCACTCGCAAGAAACAGCTGCGGAAATTCGGGAAGGCAAGCGCAAGGATAATTTTCGCAAACGAGGATAGCCATAAGATTAGAGATTTAACAAAAAGACGCGCCTATTTAGATCGTTTCATTTATGATCTCAAACGTATGTTTGACGTAAAAACCCCGCGGCCTTATCGATATATGGCTGCGATTTTCAATCTCTTTGATCTCCATCCTGAGAGTTTTTGCAAGGGTTGTCGTGATTACGTAACGCCAAGTTTTATGGGCTCCGATGTGAAATTATGCAAAAGAAGAAGTATATTCACGTGCCTCAAACATGAAAAAGCCCGTGTTAAAATATGGCATCAATTCATCCAAATTGGCAATCAAGTCCCCCCTGCCATGTATCCTCGAAACCTGACCTAAAAATCATTTCTTACCCATTTTCTTGTTTTGTCCCAAAGAAATCTCTATGATAACCTACTAATATCATTATATTTTCCTTGAAATATAGATAATTTTTTATTATTATAAGGACCAAGATTAAAACGATTTTG
>JAUWMY010000374.1 GCA_030612945.1 Desulfobacteraceae bacterium | reverse complement strand
TGATGCACAGAAGATATTTGACCAGATCCCGGAGGGTGCTCTAAAGTGTGAGAACCTCAATATCGACTGGACCTTCCACTGCTATAAGTGCGGAGGGATGGCCTCCATGAGGACATGTCCCCACGGAAAAGATGACAGGCTGCTTTTATCCGGAACCATGGTAAGAAAGACTCTCTCGGAGGGGGGAGAACTCCCGGCTGAATTTTCCCGTCCCGAGGTGGTGGAAATACTCCAGAATTATTACCAGAATCTTGAAGAGAAGGTGGAGGTAAAGCTGCACGGCGCTGCCACCGGCGATGTCAAGAAGTAGTTTTAATTTAAAAGAAAGGGGGTGCAAAAAAAAAGAATTTTTTTTTGTTTGTATTTATTTGGATGTTTATTTTAACAGTTGAAACAGGAGGTGTACAATGCCAAGTTTTGTGATTACAGATAAATGTGATGGTTGTAAGGGACAGGACAGAACCGCTTGTTTGTATATCTGTCCGAATGATTTGATGGTTTTGGATAAGGACAGGATGAAGGCTTATAACCAGGAACCATCCATGTGTTGGGAGTGTTATAACTGCGTCAAGATCTGTCCACAGCAGGCAATTGATATGAGAGGCTATGCTGACTTTATGCCGCTGGGTGCGAGCGTTGTACCTTTGAGAGGTACCGAAGACATCATGTGGACAGTCAAGTTCCGTGACGGCAGCATCAAGCGCTTTAAGTTCCCCATCAGGACCACGCCTGAGGGGTCTGCCGCGCCAGATGGCGGTTTTGGTTTTGGCTCTGCAACTCTGGATGACCAATTGTTGGCCACAGAGCCCGCTTCACTGAGGACTGACAAAGTATGGACACTTGGGGACTAAAAAAAGGAGGTAGATACTATGCAAGATTTTGCAACTAAAGAAGTTACCACGGATCTCTTGATTATAGGCGGTGGTATGGCGGCAACAGGCGCAGGCGTCGAGGCGGCCTACTGGGCCAAAAAGAATGGCCAGAAGGTTGTCCTGGTTGACAAGGCGGCCCTCGATCGAAGCGGGGCGGTTGCAATGGGCCTTTCTGCCATTAACCAGTATGTAGGGGACAATACCCCCATTGATTACCTCAGCTATGTGCAGCAGGATCTCATGGGTCTCTGTCGCCAGGATCTGGTAATGGATATTGCCCGGCATGTGAATGGTTCCGTACACATGTTTGAAGGATTCGGGCTTCCCATATGGAAGGATGCTGACGGCCAGTACGTTCATGAAGGCCGATGGCAGCTCATGATCAATGGAGAATCCTATAAGCTCATACTGGCCGAGGCGACCAAGAATGCTATAGCAACCCTCGATGATGACGGTGAAATCGTGGAGAGGGTGTTTGTCCACGAACTTATCCTTGACAAAAATGACAAGAACCGTGTGGCCGGTGCAGTAGGGTTTAACGTGAGAGAGCCTTATGAGTTTTACGTGTTCAAGGCAAAGGCTGTCCTGGTTGCGGCTGGTGGCGCTGTTCATGTATTCAGGCCCAGGTCAACAGGCGAAGGTTTGGGTCGTGCCTGGTATCCGCCATGGAACTCTGGATCAAGTTCTGCATTGATGCAAGAGGCAGGAGCGGAAATGACCTCCCAGGAAGTAATCTTCATCCCGGCCCGGTACAAGGACGGATATGGCCCGGTTGGAGCCTGGTTCCTGCTGTTCAAGGCTACTGCTACCACTGCGAGTGGCGTTAACTACATGGGCGAAGGCCTGGCGGAAGGAGGAGAACTCCATAATTGGCTCCCTTATGGCGCGGTCAAACCTATTCCAACTTGCCTCAGAAACCATCTTATGATGCAGCGGGTCTATATGGAAGGTGATGGGCCCATACTGATGCACACGGATAAAGCCATTGAGAAGATTGCATCTGAAGCACCAGATGAGAAGGCGAAAAAGAGAAAAATAAAAGAGCTGGAGGCCGAGGCATGGGAAGATTTCCTGGATATGACCATCAGCCAGGCCATGTTGTGGGCCTCGAAAAATATTTATCCTGAAAAGGTACCCTCTGAGATTATACCATCTGAGCCCTACTTTATAGGTTCACACTCAGGGGCATCGGGTGCGTGGTGTAGTGGGCCGGAGGACCTGCAGGATGATACTTCCAAGGCCGAGTATTTCTGGGGTTATAACCGCATGAGCACGGTCAAAGGCCTGTTTGCAGCGGGTGATGGTGTGGGTGATTCCAGCCACAAGTTTTCTTCCGGTTCATTTACCGAAGGACGGATTGCGGCCAAGGCAGCCATCAAGTACTGTATGGAGAATGCGGATATGCCCGAGGTGGATCAGGCAAAGATAGATGAACTCAAGGCCAAGACATACGCTCCAATGAAGCTTTATGAGGATACCAAAGATTATGCAGTAGGAGATCTTCATAAAGGCTATACTTATTCCGAAGAGATTAATCCAAACTGGATCGATCCAAAGATGCTCATGTTCCGCATCCAGAAGATCATGGACGAGTATGCAGCAGGCTGGGGATCGCAATATACTTGCAGTGCAACGACGCTCAATATCGCCCTCGACCTTCTCAAGTTTGTAAGAGAGGATATTGACAAGGTGGCTGCCCGTGATATCCATGAATTGATGAGGTACTGGGAAAACAACCACCGGCTGCTTATTGCCGAGGCCCATGTAAGGCATAAACTGTTCCGTGAGGAGACCAGGTGGCCAGGTTACTACTACCGAGCCGATTTCAAGAAAATGGATGAGGATAACTGGGGAAAGGTATTCGCAAACTCCAAATATGATGCGGAAACTAATGAATGGGAGATGATCAAACGGCCTATCATCCGCTTTGTGAAAATTGAAAAGGTTGTCGGTATGGTATAACTATATTTGTTTTTAACCTATACTGCTCCAGGAGCCTTTATGGCACCTGGAGCAGTATTTTTGTTCCGGATAAACCGGAATTAAGGAATTGAAAACAATGTCCCGCCACAACCTAATCCTTTAATTCCTGAATTCCTGGATTTACTGGCCAACAAGGCTTTTCTTGAAGCAGGAAATTGCGACCATTTTGAGTACAATTCAGTTTGTAAGAGGCTAAGATGGATTCCCTACATAGCCCATTCGGTTTTTTATCAATTCATCAATCTCATCCCTGCGATTTGTTAAAAATTTTATCATGTTTGCTGAGTGCGCGGATATTTTCGGGATGTCTCCACTTTTGACAAGTGAGCCCTCTACCAGCATCTTGTGTGAATGCAAATAAGATATGATTGTATCTTCTGCGTCAAGTTCTACCTGGAAGCGGTTTTTGAGGTAATCCAGCCAGTCTCCGAATTCTCTGGGGTGATCCAGGTGATCCTGGGAAATATGGGCCTCGAGACATAACTGGAATGTCATTCCGGGTAGAAGACCGGAGCCACCGAGAAAATCCATTGCATGAGCCAGTTCATGTATGAGTGTGGAGTCATGTATGTTCGGCGTAATCGCTATATAGATTGTTTTGGGATCCTTTTCCTCCGTCTTCATTGGATTGACAATCAGGCCTGCTGCCTTGTAATGCTTACCCCCTAAATTTCCTTTATCAAAGGATTCCAGCGCGACGTATGTTGCGAAATCTATAAATTTTATCCCTGAAATCCCGGTATTACCGGTAAGCTCTCTAATGTCCAAGGCATCTGCCATTTCCTTCGATCGTCCATAATTTACTTCTGGGAGGGAGGTGA
>JAUWMY010000182.1 GCA_030612945.1 Desulfobacteraceae bacterium | reverse complement strand
AACCACTTAACGAGGTCTAAACTTGAAATCTATTTAATCTAAAATAAAAATTATATATAAAAATAACATTATTCTTGTTAATTGTCAAGGAATCAGCAGTACCACACACCATCTGAGGCTGACCAAGGTTATGCGTAAACTGTACGTGGTGTTAAATCAGGCTAAGCTTTATTCCTTTCCAAGATAGACGCCCGTATAATCAAACGTACTCAAAGGTTGCCCCTCTGAAAACGCCTGCGCATCTGTTATTTCGCCTACAAAGAGGGTGTGGTTACCCGGTCTGTAACTGGCCTTCACCTCACATTCCATGTATCCGAGACACGACGTCAGAACAGGACAGCCCGTTTTTCCTCTAATCCAAGGTGTGGATGCAAATTTTGTCTCAGGGTCAGGACCCTTAAAATGTTCAATCAGATGGGCCTGGTTTCGTGCTAAAAGGTGTAGTGCAAAACAGCCACTTTGAGCTATCAGGTGATGGGAATAGCGGTTTGGATGGATGGCAACCATGACCATAGGCGGATCATACGATATCTGGGAAACCCAGGAAGCGACCATCCCATTAACTTCTTCCTTATAGGAGGTAGTAAGGATATAAATGCCATAAGTCATCTTTCCAAGTGTTTTAAGCAGTGCTTTTTCCATGCCCGGTCTTGCCTTATTTTCAGGATTTCCGGCAGTCTTTAATGGCGTCTCTGGCCAGTTGATCGCAACGTTCATTATCCGGATGTCCATTATGGCCCTTAATCCATTCCCATTCGATTTTGTGCGGTCTGCTTAACTTTAGCAGGTCTTCCCACAATTCTCTGTTCAAAACAGGCCTTTTCTGTGAATTAATCCAATTCCGCTTGATCCACCCATGTATCCATTTTGTCATGCCCATCACAACATATTTGGAATCAGTGACCACCCTTATTTTACAAGGTCGTTTGAGTTGCCGCAATGCCTTGATGACGGCCATCATTTCCATGCGATTGTTGGTGGTCATGGGCTCGCATCCGGAAATCTCTTTAGTGTGTTGGTCATATTTCAAAACAGCGCCGTAACCGCCAGGCCCAGGGTTCCCACTGCAGGCCCCATCGGTAAAAATTTCCACTATTTTTTGCCTTTTTTGGGTCATCATTTTCTAATTCAACGTCTTGAAATTCCTATAACTTGGTGAGTATACAGGTAATTTACGAGGCTCAGGTTTTTGCCTCGGGCTTTCTCTGAACTTCGGGTTTCTTTTGAATCCGGCCTTTGATCCAAATGGTTACCTCAGGTTTTTCAGGGTAATTGGTATTCAGCTTCAAGAATCCACGAAAAGACTGAGGAGAACTATTGGTAGTTGAGAACCGAATCTGGAACCTCTTGCCCTTTTCAATTTCCTCTATGCTGTATGTTACTTTTTCAGTGAGATTAAAGTGTCCTGGTGTCAGTATCAGGGGTTTATCTAATTCGGACCGTACTTCAATAATTCTGGTAAGAGATTGGCCTTCTTTCCCATATAAGCGAACTCGAGGCGGAGACACAAGGATGGGAACCTTGACAAAGCCTTTTACACTCAATCTGATTATACTCTTAGCCGGGTCGTTCGTGTAAACCCTGGCACTCTTATGAATGTTTCCCTGATAACCGGTTGTCCGGACCGTAAGCCTGATTTTTCCTTCCCCACCCGGGGGAATGGCCTTGTCAAAATCGGGCACCGCACAACCTCAGCCAGGTCTAACGCTTTTTATCTCAAGGGTTTGATCACCCTCATTAAGCACCTTAAAAGTATGCTGAACTACACTTCCTTCCTTTATCTCCTTAAAATCAAAGACCTGCTCCTTTACGACAATTCTTGGGCCCCGGTTCTCTTGTGCCAGCACGGTATGGCCCAAAAAAGTAGAAAGTAAAAGTAATAGCAATGCCATCTTCAAATACGTTATCATGCTTCCATCCTCCGCGTTCATTTTTCTTCTATTACATTATAACACAGACATCACGAAAAGTAAGGCCTCAATAAATTCGGGGAAGTAAAATATCTGCAATCCAGGTCTATCGCTGCTTTCAGGACCTCTTTGATAAGTCCGATTCCGGACCCTTTTTTCTGAACAACCTGTACAGCCGGACCCAAAGGATGCCATTGGACTGAATTGCTTTCTGTAAACAGGGCAACGGTGGGGATTCCAAACATAGCAGCTAAATGTGTAATGCCACTGTCGTGGCCCAGGTAAAGACATGCCTTTCCCAAAAGCCCGGTGAGTGCCTCATGATTAGGACAAAAGCAAATTTCCCATTTGGTGGACTTCAGATTCTTTCTAAAAAAGGAATGAAGAGATGTTTCTGCCGGACCGAGCAAGAGCGTTGTGGCCACTTTTTGAAAGGAAGGCTCTCTCACAAACCTGCTCAGGACCTTGAGCCAAAAATCAGGTGGCTGATTCTTCTTGGGGCCCCCTGAACCCGGATGGACTACCGCCGTGTCGCTGGATTGCAATGGGCGTTCCATGCTCATGAGAGGGTGAATAACGGCATTTTCAAAGGCTGCCCGGGGATCAATCGGAAGGCCCGCTGTCTTGAGACAGTTTGAAATGTAACGGGCAACATGGATTTTTTCTCCTTTTGCAGGGAAGGAAGGGAAAAGATGAATCGGAGTGTTGGGAAAATATGCGTTCAAATTACGACGGATCGCTCCGCCTTCATCATTCAAAAATGCCACCACAAAGTCTGCCTGAGAGACCGGCAACCCCTCTTTTGCCGGGCTTTCTAAAAAGAGCCTGTGCCAACCGGCGCCATCAAGATCCATTGATCGATTCACAAAATCCTGGATAAAATGCAACCCGGGCTGCCGGGCCACAAGGGTGATGGTCAACTGCCCTGAGATATTAACCAGCGAGGGTAAAAGCATGAGGGTGTCACCAAAGGCCCCGGGTCGTAAAATCATGATATTCAATGGGGCTCCTTACCAGGCAGGGGATGCAATGACTAAGATTACGCAGTCTTCTTGCCCACTATTCAAAAGTGAGTGGGCAGAACCAACAGGAATCCATGTGGTATCCCCTGGTCCCACCTGCCTGACTTCCTCATCCACACGCATTTCCCCCGAGCCGCTCAGGACAAAGTAAATCTCTTCCATAGGATCAACATGTGCTTCGATTTCTTTGCCAGGTGCCAGCCTGGCAATGGCCAGGAAGCCGATCTCTTTCAGGGTTCGACGGTCCAATATCATCTGTGCAATGGCCCCGCCATGCGCAAGGTAGGTAGTGTCCAGGACTTCCTTGTCGTTAACATTTCTTACAATCATGTTTGACTCTCCTTATTCTAAAATCCAATTTAATCAGCAATTCTCATTATTACCTTTAGGCCCTGCCAGATGAAAACCATAATTAGAATTGCTGCAATTTAATCTTGATTAGCGCCAGGAAAAAAGCTTATATATTTGTAACCGCTTACAGGTTCAGGGTTCAACGTTCAGCGCCGCCTCTGACCGCCGAAGCGGCCAGTTTGATCGAAAAAGAGACTCCAGCGTTGCGGAGTCAGATACGAGGGGTTCAGCCCACGTGTAACAGTCCATTGTTCAGCAAACAACCGTTGAACCGTGAACCCGGAACTTTAAACCTGATGTAGTTTCTTATATTTTACACGTGTAGCCCCTAAATGGGCGTTCCCCCCAATTTTTCTTATGGCAGTCACTGATCGGTACAAGCCTTCTCAACAGCTTCTATCAGGGCATCATCTGTAAACGGTTTGGCTAAATAGTCGGCCGCCCCAAGTTTCATGGCTTCAACTGCATTCGACATGGTGGAATACCCCGTCATGACAATCATAAACGGCGCTGGTTTTTTCTCTCTTACAGTCATCAGGATCTCCATGCCGTCTACATCGGGCAGTTTCATATCCAGCAGGATAACGTCATATGCGCCCTGTTCGATGGCAAGTAATCCGGTTTTGCCGGTCATGCAACTATCAACAGTATGGCCATTTTCCGATAGAACCAGATGGCAGGCATTACAGATAACGCTCTCATCGTCAATAACCAGGACTTTAAGAGATTTCATGGGCTCTCCTTGCCGATGGAATTTTCAACCAGGGCCGGTAATTTAATTACGAAGCGCGTGCCCTGACCCGGTTCACTGAAGACCCTGAGGTCTCCCTGATGATTTTTAATAATGCCATAGCTGACCGCCAGCCCGAGCCCCGTTCCGTTTGCCTTTGTGGAAAAAAAAGGTTCAAAAATTTTTTTGATATCACCTGCGGCAATTCCGCAGCCGTTGTCGGCAACCTCGACATGGATACTATTTTGCTCCGCATCCATAGCACTTTGTACAGTGATCAGGCCGCTATCATCAACAGCATGCAACGCATTGAGCAGGAGATTAATAAAGACCTGTTCGATTTGATTTTCGTCTAAAAATAGTTTTTCTATATCTTTGGATAGGTTTTTTTCGATGCGAACATGCTGTAGATGGAACTCATTATATAGAATCCCCAGGGCAGATTCCATAATATCGTTGATATTGGTCATGGCCTTTTGAGGTTTTTTGTCGCGTGCGAATTCAAGTAAGCCCTGGATGATAGTCTTGCACCGTTGAGTTTCCTTAATGATAATCTTTAGGCCTTCTTCAAGGGCACCTCCCGATGGCACCTTTTTGCTCAGATTGGAGCTGTAAAGCAGGATGCCGGCCAAAGGATTGTTGATCTCATGGGCAATTCCGGCAGCCATTCGACCCAGCGACGACAATTTGTCCACCTGGGTCGCCAGATGAGTGAAATGGGATTCCTGATTTTCCATGTGTTTGACCCGTTCGATAACACAGGCGCACTGCATGGCAACCGTTTTGATAAAATCCAGTTCGTCATCAGAAAATTCACGTTGCTCGGTAAGATATATCCGGATCAGCCCCACCATGTGTTCATCGATAGCAAGTGATACATCAACCATCATGCGGATGCCTTCATCCCACTTTTCCTGAGGATATTCAACCCTGGGGTCGTGCCAGAGGTCCGTGATGATATGGACTTTGTTCAGTTCGGATGGGGCAGCCAGCAGTTTTTCGGTCGTAACAGGGCCCTTGGAGAGATACCGCTCGCCTAATCCAAAGGCTGCACGCACCTCGAACAGGTTGGTTTCTCTGTTAAGAATTCTAATCAGGGCACCTTTGGCGTTCAGAACTCCAGCGGATCTGGTTACCACGACATCTATCACTTCCTGGAGATCGGTGACGGAATGCATCGCTCGGATGATATCTCTAAAAACGTGAAAAAAGCCTTCAAATTTTGTTGAGGAAGTCATGGAACATTAGTTCCTTTTAAAAATTCTCATTAATCAAATAATGCTGCTGACACTTGAAAAAGCACAAAAACCTTTTATTTCTAACTAATAAACACATGCCTGTCAATAGCTTATCAAATTCTTTCTTTACATTACTCGCCTGATAAATAAAAGGCACCTTCATCAGAATTAATAGATAAAGTATTATCAAAACCCCCTTCTCGGATATTTCAGGGTGAAAATATATGGCTTTTCTCTCTCAACTCCATTTAAAATCCATTGATCCTCATTTATCAAAGGAAGGCATGGAGGTCCTTCCATTTTTTCTAAAAGGAAGGTGGAGGGGATTTTCAGAGAAGGGGTTTTGCATGCTTCAGACGGTTTATAGATTAGCCGTTCACAAAAAAAACCGGCTTTACCCAAAAAACCGGTTTTTTAACAGTATCCGTTCAGAATATGTCCAGCCGGATTACCAGGCTTCCCGCTCCAGACGTTTATAAATGAACATAAGTTGCTTTTGGGTCAGCTCTCCCACATTTTCATTAATCCATTTCAAATCGCCCGATACGATGGCTGCTTTTGCTTCGAGAGACAACTGGTACCCCTCCAAGGCCTCGGATCCGTTTTTCATCAATTCGGTCCAGAAATCCCTATCATCGGAGGTCCGGTTTAACGCCTGAATGACTTCCCTCTTTTGGATGAGTTTTTCTTCCTCTGTTTTA
>JAUWMY010000056.1 GCA_030612945.1 Desulfobacteraceae bacterium | reverse complement strand
CCGCATGAAAATCCAGTCTCCCCATTATTCTATGAGGACTACGTTAGTTTTACAGATTCGCAAGGGAATGGTCTTAATTGGTTCGTGAAGCTAAATGGCAAGCCAAATGCCCCTTTGCTTAAAGATTTGTGGTAATTTTGGTTTAAACTTCTTGCTTGTTTAACTACATGGTTGAATAAGGTGCTGTCAAGTTATTTTTGTGAACTAAAAAAGGATTTGACTCAATGCATAGGCCTGTTATATATTATAATGTTAAGGAAATGGCATCGAGTATAAGCTGATCAAGCTGGCGGAATGATCTCGACGAGCCTTCCGCCTTCTGCCGGGCTATCAACTAACTGTGTGAACCGGTTTAGACCGAGAAAGAGGATATCGCCATGTGCACGGCAACGCGCCTTTTGGATCAGGAATTCACCCAGGAAACCTGCTATGAACTTTTGCCTGAATGGAAGGGCATTGATGTTCGTATCACTCAGCTAAGCGGCGGGATAACCAATAAACTGTACCGGATTCAGTCGGAAAAAGGCGACTACACCGTTCGGATCTACGGTGATAAGACCGATCTTTTTATCAACCGCGACAATGAGGTCCATGCCCAAACAGAGATGGCAAAAATAGGTGTGTCTTCCAACATAGTTAAATACATGCCCGAAAAAGGTGTCACCATCGTGGAGTTCATCGGTGATTCGATTGTCCTGACTATCGGTCACTTTTTGGATAAATCGCTGTATCCGAAAATCGTTGATCCGATTCGCAAAATCCATGAGAGCGGTGTAAAACTGAAGAAAATCTTCAACCCCCTGGTTGAAGTGAGAAAAATGGCAGCGATACTTGCCGATCTAAATGTTGCTTATGCAGAGTTCGACATCGCCGGCACCATCGAGCGGCTGGACAAGCTGACACAGATTATCAACATTCCGGAGAATGAATACACGGCCTGCCATAACGACCTGCTGGCCGATAATTTTATTCTGATAAATGAGGAAGCGCTGCCACGGTACGGCTCTCCCATGTATATCATCGACTGGGAGTATGCCGGTATGGCGCCGAAATACTACGATATTGCCGATATGTTCCAGGAGATCCTGGTTCCTCGCCAGGCGGAAAAGGGGATTGTCAAAGCGTACTGTAACGGCGAGGATTTTGATCGAGAGCTGTATTTTATAGATCTGTTCAAACCGTTTCCGGATATTTACTGGTTTCTGTGGAGCCTGATCCAGTTAAACATTTCAAAAATTGAATTTGATTACTACAAATACGGCAAGATCAAATATGATAATGCAATAAAGAACCTGGCCTTCATCCAAGAAACGTATGGTGTTGCCGTTTAACATTAATTAATCGGCCTAAACCATTACCGCGGGTAGTTGTACAATAACAAGGTTCTACCAGTTGAGTAATGACTTGGCCATAAGTGATCTAAAGTGCCTAAAGTTTTCGATCAAGGTCTTGGCTTAGCCAACAGTTACTGTGCCTTTTGGTATGCAAGAAGTTCGAATTTTTTGATTACATATTACCCGAGTCCCTTGGTTTGATTTGTCACGCAGGCATTGTGAAAACCATCTATTCTAAAAAGACACGAAGTTCCTTAACTTTAGTCACTTTAAACTTTAGTTCACTTTAGTCACTTTTCCGGTTTATCCGGATTGGGGTCACTGGAGTCAAATGGATATCCCCGAGCCTTAATTTTCTCTTCCCAAAACTTCTTTTCCTTTTCTCTCCAATCGATCCCCCCAAATTTCCTATCGTAGAAGCTGCCCAGCCTATCGAACCATCTAATCCAAGGGTTCTTTTTCTTTTCCATTGCTTCAATGACGTCTGCGACGAACACCTCTATGTTTTTCATTTCATCTTTTGGCGCGTAATAGGCAGCACCATCTTTGGCAGATTTTTTGAGGTTTTCCTCGGATAGTCCGTGGGCCGTGAGCATAAGGGCAGGAACTTTCCTCTCGTTGGCGATTTTCAAGAGGTCAAATCCTTTTACGCCCATAATGTCAAGGACGGCAAGGTCATAGTCGTTCTCTTCGAGCAGCCGCTTTCCTTCTTCAAAGGACAAGGCCGTATCGATCTTGCAGATTTCAAGCAGGTCAATCAGGCCATCAAGGACGTCCTTTTCGTCATCTACGATGAGGATTTTTTTCCCGGCAATAATTTTTTCAGTGTCCATAAGATATGCTCCTTGTGTGCACTATTCAGGTTGTAAGGTTCACAGTTCAGCGCCGCCTCTGACCGCGGAAGCGGCCAGTTTGATCGAAAAAGAGACTCCAGCCTTGCGGAGTCACATACGAGGGTTAAGAGTTTCCCGCTAAAAGGGGGACTGCAAGCGGGATTTAGCCTCACCGCACCGCACCGCACCGCAAGCGGTATCTTCGGCAAGCGGCATCTTCGAGCGGCGGGGTCGCATTTTTCATATTGCTTGACATAGTTGATGAACTTATGAACAGCAGCAGTTACGCGCAATGTGCCACCCCTCAATATCTCAAAACCGTGTAGTTTTAATCAGTTAACCTTGATGCATTCGTAAAAAGTCAAAATTTCAAAAATCCGGGCTCGTAACCAATTGAAATCATTAGGTGCTAAATTGAAAAAATGACGAATTTCTGACTTTTTACGAAACCATCAACCTTGAACCGTGAACAATTGCACCGTGAACAATTGAACTTTGAACCTTGACTTAAAAGTATATAACCACCAAATATCAATAGTCAATCGGGTTCCCCCATAAATCGGGAGTTAAGGGAATTCAGCGCGAATGTTAAATTTTGGTTAGGGAACAGATTTTTGTTGACAAGAATTCGGTTTTCCTGTAAATTACAAAAATAGATGTCTATACATCTATAACAATAGACATCTGGGCCGTTAAGGCAGGAATAAAAGCAACGAAAACGGCGGCTTCCAGGGCTTGATGAGGGAGGAGGCCAACCAACGGCAGGCGGAGTATTTTTTGTAAAGAGAGCACGTCACATTGGAGGCACAAATGAAATTTCCTATTGACCTGGGCACATTCAAAGCACTGAAGTTTTCCACATCCCAAAGCGAACTCATCGATGAACAAGCTAAACAGTTGCGGGCAAACATCGAGGTGGTCCGTGACAGCATCGTCTTTTTTACTGCCTATGCCAACACCAAGGGCCTGGGCGGTCATACGGGCGGTGCCTATGATATCGTTCCGGAGCTTTTAATTATCGACGGCTTCATGAAAGGGAGCGATACGGTTTATCCTGTATATTTCGACGAGGCCGGCCACCGCGTCGCTATCCAGTATATGATGGCGGTGCTCAACGGCTACAAACCTCCCAGCTCGCTGCTGCATTATCGCGAATTCGGCAGCGGTCTTTACGGCCACCCCGAAAGGGATGACGACCAGGGTGTATTTTTCAGCTCCGGCCGCCTGGGTCACATGTGGAGCTATGTCAACGGTGTGGCCGCGGCCAACCCGGATAAGACCGTGGTCATGTTCGGCAGCGACGGCTCCCAGCAGGAAGGCGGCGATGCCGAGGCCGCCCGGTATGCCGTTGCGCAGAAGCTCATCGTCAAACTGCTCCTCGACGACAATGACGTGACCATCGCCGGACATCCCAGCGACTATCTGAAGGGGTTCTCCGTCGAAGGTACGCTGAAAGGTCATGGGGTTCGGGTGGATACCGGCTCCGGTGAGAGCCTGTCGGCCTTGTATCAGCGGATTCAAAAGGCACTGATCACCGACGGACCGGTGGCGTTGATCAATAAACGAAAAATGGCCGTGGGCATTCCGGGAATCGAAGGATTACCAAAAGGCCACGACGTCATTCCCGTTGATTTTGCCATCACCTACCTGAAGGAAAAAGGGTGGCAGGAGGCGGTAAAGGTTCTGGAATCTTCAGCCAAACAAACGTCAACCGCCGTGTATCTCGGCAGTACCAAGGACAAGGCGAAAAACCGGGACAATTTCGGAAAGATCGTTTGCGATATTCTCGAGCAGATGCCGGACCGAAAAACCAGGGTGCTTGTGGTGGATTCGGATCTTGAAGGTTCCTGCGGGCTGCACCATATCCGGAAAACCTTTCCCGAGGTCTACGTGAGCGCCGGGATCATGGAACGGAACAATTTCTCCGTGGCCGCCGGCTTCGGTGAGAAAAAAGGCAAGCAGGGAATATTCGGGACCTTTTCCGCGTTTCTGGAGATGGTCGTCTCTGAAATTACCATGGCCCGTTTGAACCGAGCTAATGTGCTGGCCCATTTTTCCCACGCCGGGGTGGATGACATGGCGGACAACACCTGTCATTTCGGCATCAACAATTTTTTCGCCGACAACGGCCTGCCGGAAAACGACAAAACCCGTTTGTACTACCCCGCAGATTCCAACCAGATGCGGGCGATCCTCGAGACTGTTTTCAATGACGAGGGTCTTCGTTTCGTGTTTTCCACCCGATCCGCAACCCCCTTTATTCTGGATGAAGACGGGGAGGCGTGTTTCGGCGGCAGCTATGCATTCATGCCCGGCAAGGATGAGGTCATCCGGGAAGGAGATCAGGGATATATCATCTCCTACGGCGAGATGCTGTACCGCTGTCTTGACGTGGTGGAACGCCTGCGGGCCGACGGCGTTCGCGTGGCCCTGATAAACAAGCCGACCCTGAATGTCGTCGATGAAGCCATGATGAAACGGCTTATGGGGGGCGGATTCGTTTTGGTGGTGGAAACCCAGAACGTAAATTCGGGTCTTGGCGTCCGGTTCGGCACCTGGCTGCTGGAAAGGGGATTCGCGGCACGCTATGCCCGTATGGGAACGTCTAAAGAGGGGCACGGCGGCCTGAGCGAACAGATCCCGTACCAGGGACTGGGGGCGGATGATATCCGGGAAACGATCATGGGCTTGCTGGCCAAATAACCCGGCCTGGTCAAGCGGTCCGGCAATAAGTAATGATACATCAGCGTCTCTGACAACTCGTCAGTGATCGGTGATCAGTAGTCAGTGATCATCCCATCGGCAACACGGGTTCGATGTTGCGCGTTGGATAAGATTTATATGCGACCTTCATTTCAGGTCATTGAGGAAGTGTGAACATTGAAAATTGTTGATCCCGATAATCCGATCCCCAAATATCTTCAGATCAGTGCCTGGTTGAGAGAGTCGATTCAAGTGGGTAGATACAAAATGGACGAAAGGCTCCCAGGTGAAATCGAATTATCCCAGATGTGCCGTGTCAACCGCAATACGCTGAGACAGGCGATCGGTGAGTTGACAGCCCAGGGGATGCTGAAAAAGGTAAAGGGCTTAGGGACTTTTGTCACGGCATCGGAACCGGTGGCGTTGAAGCATAAGTTGAACCGGATTTCCAGTTTCGGACAAGAATTGAATCAGGCCGGTGTCCGTGAGAACACCCGGCTTCTGGACAAAGGTTACGAAACCCCGACCAAGCACGTGGCCCAAAGTCTGGCGCTGAGTCCCGACAGCCGGGTGATCGCCGTCCGGCGGCTGCGAATCGGTGATGATCTGCCTCTGATCTATGAGGAGACCTACCTGCCGGTGGATCTTTTCGACGGTATCCTGGAGATGGACCTGACCGGCTCCATGTACGAGATCTTTACCCAGGAATTCAGCGTCGCGCTGGCCCGTTGCGAACAGACCATCAGGGCCGTCAACCTGAATAAAAAGGTTGCCCCACTGCTCGGGCTCAAGGCGAACGGCGCTGCCCTGTATATGGAAAGCGTGACCTACAACGATCGAAACATGCCTGTTGAAGTGCTCTGTTGTTACTTCAGGGGGGACAAATACGCTTTTGAAGTCGATCTGGGGCATTACCACCTGACCCAGTGAGCGGAACCCATGAAAACTGGCAAAAGGAGGGAATAGTGACAAAATAGAACCAAAAGATTAAACAACTGACCCGATAGCCGTGCTCAATCAACCCAACTGTTTAAAATCGCTGCCTTAAGGAGGAAACCGATGGAAGAGAAGAACCTGATTGAAAAATTGGTCGAAATCAGCCCCGGAATGGAAATCTGGTGGGATTCATCACCGGTGATTTTCAGCAACTGGTGTCGTAAGATGCTTGATAAAGCCGAAGCAGGAGATCGTGAAACCCTGCAGCGCCAGTTTGACCGTATGTACGACAACAACGCGCCGGAAAATCAGCTTTTCAGGGGTGTGACCACCAATCCGCCACTGTCCCTGCAGGCTATTCAGGATGATCCGCCGTATTGGGAAGGCGTTACCAAGGAGATCATTGCCGAAAACCCCGGGCTCGATAAAGAAACCCTGTTCTGGCTGCTTTACAAGCGGGTGGTCAAGCGCGGCTCGGACATGTATTTACCGCTGTTTGAAAAAACAGGATACAAAGAGGGATACCTTTCCGGCCAGGTGGATCCGCGAAGCCTTTTTGACAAAGATGCCATGATAAAACAAGCACTCGATATTGCAAAAATCAATCCCAATGTCATGATTAAGGTTCCCGGCTCTAAAGAGGGTTATGATGTGATCGAATTTTTGACCTCGAAAGGTATTTCAACCAATAATACCCTGACATTTGTTTTGCCCCAGCTCGTTGACTGTACCGAATCCGTTAAACGCGGGCTTGAAACTGCGAAAAAAAACAATGTAGACCTGTCAAAATGGCGTTCGGTAATCACCCACATGGAATCGCGATATGGAGATCTCGGCGGCCTCAGGGATTTTGCCGCGGAAAAAGGCATCGAACTTACCGACATGGATGTCAGGTGGGCGGAATTGGCCATATTTAAAAAAGCCTATAAGTATCTGCTTGACAATAACCTGCCAAACAAAATGCTTTCCTGTTCCCTGCGGATCGGGCCCGTGGTGGATGGTGTAACCAGAATTCCACATCTGGAAGAAAAAGCCGGCGCTGGCGTCGTGGTGACCTGCCCGCCGACCTTTATCGATCAAGTGATCAACTTTTCAGAACAGGACAAGATTGTTTTTGTCAAAGACCGGATACTGGAGGATATCCCCAAGGATGTCATGGATAAGCTGATGCGTATTCCCTATTTTGAGCGAGCGTATGCAGTAAACGGCTACTCCCGGGATGAATACAATACCCATCCGGCCCTGCAGCGGACTGCGGAACAGTTTTCCAAAGCAACTGAGGAAATGGTCTCTTTCGCTGACAATTGCCTTAAAAATGCTTGACAACTTTTCCTAAAAATAGATATAGAACCCCATTTTGAGACACTAAAACATTCACTAATATGAAAGGAGAACAAATGAAAGCACTAAAAGACTGGATCGTCCCCTGGCTTTATACGTCAAGGGAGTACAATGTAGGTATTTTGGATCAGGCATGGGCCAACCCTGGTCATGCCCGTCTGATGCTCAATGAAAACCCCATCCAACCGTCGGAAAAGGTCATCGAGGCGGTAGCGGAGGCCCTTCGAAACGGCAACCGGTATCCGGACAGTTTTTTGAGGCTGAGAACCAAAATCGGTAAAATGTACGATTTGGGCCCGGACAATGTAGCCCTGTGCAACGGATCTTCGGAAACCATCGACGCCATGATGCGCTTATTTCTGCATCCGGGAGATGAGTTCATGCTGTCCACGCCGACCTTTGAACTGTTTCCGCCCCGGGCCGAGCTCTGCAATGCAAAGGTCGTTTCAATTCCGGTGAGGGATGGTGACCTGCAGTATGATGTGGATGCGATGCTCAATGCCATCAATGAACGGACGAAACTGATCTTGATCATCAACCCCAACAACCCCACTGGCGTCTTTATCGAAGATGCGGATCTCATTCGGTTTTGCGAAACGGGTGTGCCCATTTGCGTGGATGAAGCATACCTGGATTACAATCCTAACGTGCCTTCAAAAGCGCCTCTGATCAAAAAATATCCCCATGTGTTTCTGTCGGTTACGTTTTCCAAAGCTTATGGATTTGCCGGTATCCGATTCGGGTTTGTATTGGGCACCGAAGAGATGATTGCCGCCTTCAACCGAATGTTTTTGCCTTGGAACGTGCGCCTGATGTCTGCGGCTGCCGCCGAAGCCATCATCGACAACCCTGATGAGGTCAAAGCGAAGGTCGAACACAACAACAAGTGGATGGCCATTTTTGCTGAAGAGCTTAAGAAACTGGGACTTAAAACATTTCCGGCCAATGGTAATTACATGCTTATCGACGGCACCATGACAGGCAAAACCACCGCAGAGATCCTCAAAGCCGCCCTTGACGATAAAATCTATCTGAAAAAGATCGGTGAAATCCACGGTAAAACTGGCTATTTCAGGGTAACCCCCGGCACGGATGAAGAAAATGAACGATTCTTGAAGTTTATCCGGGCCTACTTCGGTTAGTCACCGGCAAAGGCAGATTGACGAAAACAGCGCACCCCGACCGGCTGGACCTCCCATTCGGTTAGGGTGTGCTGAAATTGTCCCGGACTTCCAACCTCAATAGGTTCTGTGAACTGCCCCTGTGAGCACTTTCCGAGTACATCGAGGTAATTTGTCCTGAGATTGCCGAAGTAGCTTGTCCCGAGCACGCCGAGGGCGACCGGCATGAGGGGTAGTGTGTGGATTGGGAGAGTAAAACCCCGGCTACCCGATTAGAGGCGGTTGCCTGTGATGAGCTGCGTATAGGTCTAAAAGCCCTCGTATCATTTTTTGATACTGTGTATTATGCTTTTTTGCTTCATTCTTAAAAAAATCAACGCTGTTTTTGCTGAGGGTAATAGTGATTTTTACATTCTCCTCTTTGAATATCAAATCTTCAGGAGGAGGTAGGAAATCATCAACTATACGCAACTTACCCAATGGCTCATCAGTATATTTAATCTTTGCTTTCATATATTTTCCTCCCTTTTCGCCAGTATCCTGCTCCGATAATGCGGATAACGCCGTCTCGATATGTGAAACGAACTGTTATAATTCCATCGCCGACCTTGCCAAAACAGTAATATCGTTTTTCCTTTTGGCTGTGATTTAAATCCTCAGCAACAATGCGGTTAGGATCGGCAAAAGCATACTGGGCAAGCTCAAATGAAACACCGTGCTTTTTCTGGTTTTGCTTGTCTTTATTGGCATCCCACTCAAACCTTACTTTTTCATATTTTGATGATATCAACGGGGAGAAAAGAAAGCAATATAAATATACATATTTTTGTATGGTTTTCTTAGTAGGGGCAACCCAACAGAGTAGGGCAGGGGGCTTACAGCACTTTTTCCTGAGCACCTCTTCCTCTGCTGCCCCTAACCCCTCTTTTTGCCTTCAAAAAGGCCAATATAGGGCCAATATCCGCACGATTTGCGGTATCATACCATTTAATATCAACTCCTTAGCGTGGCCCGACCCCATTCCCCCACTCTTGTGTTTGAGGTCCATGGCGCTGTAGTGGAATATGCCGGAGGATATGACGATTGGATCCGTCAGCGGCCAACGCAACCTGATAAAGAGGAATCAGGAAAAAGGCGCGCTGTCGGGAAACAAAAATCGAGAAAAGGGCAGGGGAAGAAGGATTGCCCCCGAAAAATAACCTTCAACGAGGCAAAGGAGCTGGAGAGTCTTCCCGGGCGCATAGAAGAACTGGAGCAGGAACAGAAGAGGATCTATGAGAAGATGTCGTCCCCGGAATTTTATAGAAATGACGGTGGAAAGATAAGACAGACCCAGGCACGGTTGGAAGAGCTGAAGCTGGCGTTGGATGAGGCATATGACAGATGGGAGGGCCTGGAGAGCCTCAGAGAGGAAAGGCAATAGGAAAGAATGAGATTCCGGTATCCCTATGGATTTTCTTGACAGGATGAACCCCGCGTTCCGCGGGGCAGGCATGGAATAACAAGATTTTTTTATACTTTTCATCCTGTTGATCTCGTATTCTTAATCCTTGATTTTCCACTTAATCTTAACTTTTCAGCACATCGCGGATTAGTATGAAAACCTGCCATGGAAAACAACACAAAAGCATTGTAGGGTCGGGTTTTATACCCGACCGGGATAGCGGTGGCATATAAAATGCCACCCTACATGATATGAGTAAAATATTTTACATTAACCGTGATTAACAATATTTTATCCCGATTCCATCTGGCTGGGAAGCGGCATTTCAGATGCCTCCTTTTTTGATTCACAGGATTGTTATCATGTCTTTCTTGTAAATCCTGTCTAATATTATTTTCATGGGTGAACTATTACGATCTTTTTTACCCGACCCACTACGCCGTTTTCCAGGCGTACCTTGATCCCGTGGGGATGGGTAGGAGATTTTGTAAGGATATTCTTTACGTTTCCTTCTGTCAGTTTCCCGGAACGCTGGTCCTGTTTTCTTACAACCAGGACATGGGCGCCCGCTTTGATATCAGCCCGGTTTCTCCCATCCATTATACTCTCCCTATATTTCCCCATGACTGTTCTGCCAGGCATATCATCGGCAGAAAACATGGACGATGCTCCAGCCCCTTCTG
>JAUWMY010000498.1 GCA_030612945.1 Desulfobacteraceae bacterium | reverse complement strand
GACCAGAGAAATATGAGGGCCATAGTCATGGCCCGCTGGCCTGATATCTGATACCCGGCAAGAAAGGTGTAGCCGATAACAGGCATGCATGTCAAAAGGGCAGTTATCCTTAGAAGATCTGTTTTTAGGGGAAGGTTGTATGATCGTGACAGGGTCCATTTGAAGAGAAAAAAGGTCATCCAGGCCACAAGACCTATATGCAGACCCGAAACTGCAAGCACGTGCCCAAGCCCGGTCTGATTAAAGAGCTCTCTTAACTCCTGATTGATATCCTGTCGTTCACCCAAGATCAGGGCGCGGAAGAGGGCGTAGTCCTGGTCATTGAGTTGTTTCCTGAAAAAGTCCCTTACGGGTCGTTGAATCGTTTCTATAAGTCCACGGGGAAATGAGAGGGGACCGGGCCCCATGGGTACGATGCTTCTACCGTCTGAGGTAGATGCGGCGCAGGTAAATCCCTTTAGTCTCATGGCCGACTCATAGTCATATCGACCTGGATTGTTGAAATTTTTAAAGGGCCTTAACCGTGCAGGAAAACGGATTCTTTCCCCGGGCCTGACAGGCGGGATATGGTTATATATGCTTACAAAAACGTTATCGTTGACTGGGACTGTCTTGTCCTCAACAAACAACAGATCCGCCTTGACCTTGAGCCTTGCCATGTCATTGACTATCCGGATCGGTTCAAGGACGGTGCCCTCAATTGTGGCCTTTGTACGCTGGGCTGCAAATGGCATGAGGCGAGATGGGGAATGTTTCCCCTGTTCGAGCATGATTCCGGTGAGAAAGAATGCGAGGAGTAAACAGTAAAGCCTTAATCGGGAAGGAAGAAAAAGGTAGGCCAAGAGAGAGAAGGCCACAGAAAGGAAAACCGGAATTAAAAGATCCGAATAAGAGTGCAGTGGCTTATATGAGACAAGTATGCCCCCTGTGAAGGATAAGAGTATTGGTATAAGCGGGCGATGTAACATTATTACTCTTTTTCACGCCATATGGTGGCCCCCAGGTTTTTGAATTTTTTTTCCAGGAACTCGTATCCCCGATCGAGATGATAAATGCGGTGAACTTCGGTTCTGCCACCTTCTGCAGCTAAACCGGCCAGTATAAGGGATGCACTGGCCCGCAAATCAGTGGCCATAACCGGAGCAGGGAGGAGACGCTCTTTGCCCTTTACAAGGGCTTGACTGCCGTTGATTTCTATATCAGCATCCATCCTCTTGAGTTCACTCACATGGATAAAGCGGTTTTCAAATACGGTCTCTCTGATCATGCTCCAGCCCTTTGCAATACACATAAGAGACATGAACTGGGCCTGGAGATCTGTTGGAAAACCAGGAAAAGGGGTGGTTCTGATGTCCACGCTTTCAATAGTATCAGGTCCTTTAATAGAAATACACTCGCCATTTGTTTTTATTACTGCGCCTGCAGACTCCAGTTTTTCTATAAGCGCCCCCAAATGCTGGGGGCGGCATGATTCGATTTCTATATCACCCCTGGTAATGGTTGCAGCGATCATAAAAGTTCCGGCCTCAATCCTGTCCGGGATGATCGTATGCCGGGCCGGCCGCAGGCTTTCAACACCATTGATCACGATAGTGTCTGTCCCATCCCCTTCGATGTCGGCTCCCATGCTACGTAACATGTTAATGAGATCCTGGATTTCCGGTTCCCTGGCGGCATTTCTTAAAATGGTTTGACCGCTGGCTGTTACAGCAGCCATCATGATGTTTTCAGTGCCCGTTACAGTAGGTGTACCAAAGAAGATGTCTGCCCCTTTTAGTCGATCAGCCTGGGCATTTATGTACCCCTGATCCAGAAACATTTCTACTCCCATGGCAGACAGTGCCTTCAAGTGCAGGTTAATGGGGCGTGCACCTATTGCGCATCCTCCTGGCAATGATATCTTGGCCTTACCATATCGGGCCAGGAGAGGGCCTAAGAGAAGAATTGAGGCCCTCATGGTTTTCACCAATTCATAAGGAGTTTCATAACTGTTGAGATTATCGGAATTTACCTCCAGGGATCCTTTTTTATCGCGAAATGCGACCCCCAATTTTGACATAATACTTTTTATGGTCACGATATCTTTGAGATGAGGAACGTTATCGAGGTGATGCCAGCCCCCGGTCAGGAGACAGGCTGCAATAGCGGGAAGGGCTGCGTTCTTTGCGCCGCTGATTTTTACGGTTCCTTTTAAGGGATTGCCGCCTTCAATAATTATTTTATCCATGGAACATTACCATTTCAAAATCCCCCTCCCCCCCTTTATTAAAGGGGGATTGAGGGGAATTTTAGACATAAGGGAATTATAATCTAAAATCATCGAGTTAAACTTATTCTTTAACTTTACCGTGCTGTGGCTTCATTTATTCAGATCGGCCAAATCCAACCTAAAGCTGAGTCCCGCTTCAGCGGGATGAAGTTATTTTTGCGCGAACCCTATGGGTCGACAGCAATTTACATGTTTGGACGACGATTATACAATGAATATTCTTTATTCACCAAAGAATAATTACAAAAGAACCTAATGTTGTAGTAATATGTAGTATACAGGATTTATGAAAGGCTGCACAGGACATTAGAAATCTTGATTATCCCTGCCCCAGACCTGACTGGGAAAGAAAGATTATGGAAATAAAATTTGTCGCCGATTGTATGCTGGGCAGGCTCGCCAAG
>JAUWMY010000295.1 GCA_030612945.1 Desulfobacteraceae bacterium | reverse complement strand
CATACTCTAAAGTGAGATAACACTGCGGATTGAAAAGCTTTAACTTTAGGCACCTTATATCACTTTAGGCATTTTATGCACTTTGTTTTCTGATTAACTGGAATAATATCATGTTTATCCTGTTATCCTGTCAATTTTTTTTACGGTGAACTGTTTAGAGGAAAAAGACATGGAATCAAATGTCAGATTTATTCAGGGTAATGAGGCCATTGTTGAAGGAGCGCTCTACGCAGGCCTGCAGTTTTATGCGGGATATCCTATTACTCCTTCCACAGAAGTGGCTGAAATCCTGTCTGAAAGACTGCCAAAGGTTGACGGGACATTCATCCAGATGGAGGATGAAATCTCCTCCATGTGCGCCATAATCGGGGCATCTTTAACAGGTCTCAAGGTAATGACCGCCACCAGCGGACCTGGCTTTTCCCTGATGCAGGAAGCCATAGGCTATGCAGTTATGGCCGAAGTCCCTTCAGTGGTAGTTAACGTGCAGCGTGGAGGTCCCAGCACAGGCCTTCCCACTGCCGTAGCCCAGGGAGACGTCATGCAGGCCCGATGGGGCACCCACGGCGACCATTCTATCATTGCCATTACCGCATCCAATCTGAGGGACGTGTTTCTAATGACAGTAGAGGCATTTAACCTGGCCGAAACATTTCGGACGCCTGTTGTCCTTCTGTTTGACGAGGTTGTGGCCCATATGCGTGAGAAAGTTGCGATTCCCCAGCCCGGCGACTTTGAAGTAGTTGAACGTCTTCGCACGTCGGTGCCCGGAGGGACCGATTATCACCCATACCTCGCGCGTGAAGACGGCAGACTTCCCATGAGTGACTTCGGAGGAGTACATCGTTACAACGTGACCGGCCTGGTCCACGACATGTGGGGTTTTCCGTCCACAGATCCGAAGATTGCCTATGACCTGCTTCATCATTTGGTGGATAAGTTGGAAAATAGGGCGGATGATGTCGCCCGTTACAAAGAGTATTTCACCGAGGATGCTGATATACTATTGATCTCTTACGGGAGCTCGGCCAGAAGCTCACTTCAGATGGTAGAAGATCGCCGGCAGCGAGGGGTAAAGGCTGGCTTATTAGAATTGCAAAGCCTGTGGCCCTTCCCCAAAGAAACCGTGCGAGAAAAATGCGAAGGCCGCAGCCATGTGCTGGTTGTTGAAATGAACATGGGCCAGATTTACCAGGAAGTAAAAAAGGCTGTGTCAAGGCCTGAAAAAGTGTATCTGGCCAATCGATTCGATGGAATTTTTATTTCTCATACAGACATCATGCAAATACTTAACTTGATTCTGGGAAAAGGGGTGTAAGATGCCAGCCAAAGATTATCTGCGCCAGCGTTTCTTTCCGCAAATCTGGTGCCCCGGATGCGGCCATGGGATTATCATGGGAAACATGATACGAGCTATAGACCAGCTTGGGCTGGAAAAGAACGAGGTCGTGGTGGTTTCCGGAATTGGGTGTTCTTCCCGCATGCCCGGGTATGTGGATTTTCACTCCCTGCACACACTTCACGGCAGGGCACTTGCTTTTGCCATGGGGGTAAAGATGGGGCGTCCTGAACTGACGGTCATTGTGCCTATGGGCGATGGCGACGCGGCAGCAATCGGGGGAAATCATCTTATCCATGCCGCACGCCGCAACATCGACCTGACTGCCATCATCATGAATAACAGTATATACGGGATGACGGGCGGGCAGTTTTCTCCAATGACTCCTTTTGGAGATAAAGGCACTACGGCTCCCTCCGGGACAATTGACCATGCCTTTGATATTGTTGAACTGGCCAAAGGAGCGGGAGCATCATTTGTTGCCCGAACGACCACCTATCATGTAAAGGAAATGATCAAAATCATTGCCAGGGCCATTAAGCATAAAGGCTTTTCAATGGTTGAAGTTATGTCTCAATGCCCGACCTATTATGGCAGAAAAAATAAACTTGGGAGCGCCGTGGATATGATGAACAGCTATAAGGATGGCACTACTTCTATCGGCTCAAAGAAGAAGGCCGAACATCCCGAGTTGATTGAACGTGGTGTTTTCCTGGAGGAGGAGCGTCCCGAATATTCAGCCTCCTATTCGGCGCTTGTCAAGAAAAGCCAGGGCTAAAAACTAACAGTAAGGGAATATGTTATGGATACTACAGGAATCGTTTTAAGTGGTTCAGGAGGCCAGGGGGTCATTACGGCTGCCATCATCCTGGGAGAAGCAGCAGCCATATATGAAGACTTGAACGCCGTTCAGACCCAGTCCTATGGCCCGGAGGCAAGGGGTGGGGCCACAAGGTCAGATGTAGTTATATCAGAGGAACCGATTCATTATCCAAAGGTTATTAGCCCTCATTTTCTGGTGTGCCTGACCCAGGAAGCCTATAATAAATATTCACATCTTATCCGTCCAGGGGGACTTTTACTGACCGATAGCCACTATACCAAACAAACAAACAAAGTGGATGCCCATTACGTTGCCCTGCCCATGTATGAGACGGTCATGGAAAAAATCGGGAAGCCCATTGTGTTTAACATCTGCATGCTGGGCGCATTTATTGGCCTGGCCGGTCTGGTCAAGGCCACCTCGATCATGAAAGTCCTGGAAACCAAAATCCCGGCCGGCTTCCTCGAAATGAACAAACAGGCCCTTGAATTAGGGTTGCAATTGGCAAAAAACACTAAGGGTCATTAACGGATCAATTTCTTAACAAAGCTAATGATGTCCTGTTGATATCTCAAATACCTTTCACAGAAGTCTCCCTCGTTTTTGAAATCCATTATGTAGAGAAAATAGCTCAAGTCCCACTGTCCCATGATGTACAGGGTCTTTCGTACATTAAAGACCTTCAGCATAAAATCGACTGCGGGGAGAAGTTGCCTATAATTTTTCTTTAATAAACCCATATCTGTCCGTTGACCATTGTCATGAAGTATATGGAGTAAGGGTAAAACCCCCCTTCGGAACACGTACTTTACACCTTCATACGGCTTCATTGTTTCGATAAAATTCTTATAGGCCTTTTTGCGACACAGGAGCTTAAGCCTTTTGTTGTTTAAAAACTCCAGCTCCCTGGGGAAGTAATTCCCCCTCAGGTATGATATATAATCTTTTTTAATTTCAGCCCTTTTCTCCCCCAATACGTAGGCCTTGATATTAGGATATCCCCTTTTTCTCTTGTGTGGGAGTTTTCTCGTCCGGCTCTTGAATCGTTCCGTGACCTCCCGGCTTCCAATAAAACGGATAGAGAATACCCACGGATAATGAAAGAACTGCGGCTCAAACAATCTGTTATCCGTTTCGGTGCGCAACTCATCTATATATTTGATATAATTAAAGAAGTCATCAAAAGAAATAATGCTTTCCCCATCATAGTTGCCCAGATAAAAATAATTTATATGATACGGGAGGAAGGATTCATCCACATCCAAATCACTGATTCGCATGAATTCATTTTTCAGGACCCTTTTCAGTATGTCATATTCCTCCTTCCATTCCCCATCGTAAAGAAAGATGCAGTCAATATCACTGGTAAACCCTATGGCCCCGCTGCCTATGCCACCATAAATACCGATTAGAATCGGCTGATCCTGGATATCCAGCTCTAATTTAAAGCGGTCAAAGAGCCCTTTGATCAACCGGAGATGAACATCTGCATAAAGTTGTGCCGTTCGGAATCCTCTCCCCCGCCTTCTGAGTTGTTCCCGATAGATCATATTGATCTCTTTCTTGAATTCCTGCTCTATGGGGTCCTTTCCCTCATTGACTATGATATTGAGAAGGTTGAGTACTTTTTCTTGGTACTCAGGGGTAATTTTTTCTCCGTAACGCTGTTTGATCCAGAAAACATTTTCTGCATTCATGTCATCGGCGGCAGAAATGATCGCTCTCTCAATATTCACTCCTGCCAGTGACAGGGCCCACGAAATCTTGTGGAGAAGTCCTTTTTTATTAGAGGTATTGACGGTGAGGATAGATTGGTCGTCGTTGATGCTCTTAAACTTAGGGACAATTCGATCTCGTATTACTTCGCGTTTTTTCTCCCACAGAAAGATCTCCTTTTCGATATTAGTGTCACCTTTCAATACCTTTTGGAGTGATTCAAAGAGCATATTTTCAAGAAGCGCTGGCTCGTATTTTTGAGGGATCCTGATTTTATAAAGGTCTGTTACTACACCATCCCGTATATTGATTTCTGCTTCCAGGATGTGGCAATCATGGATGGTTAGGATCCCCGCCACCTTGCTTAGAAGAAAAGGTTTGTCAAAAGTACTGACAAAACAAAGCGCCTCCCTTCTACTCAGAGGGACCAGTTTAACCCCGAGAAATGAATCTTTGTAAGAACTCGCTTTCATCTGCTCTGACTACCCTTGTATTTACTCAATGTCCTGTGGATAAAACCCTTACGGGTAAACTCCGGGTTAGGAATTTAGGCGTGAGCCTTTTATG
>JAUWMY010000146.1 GCA_030612945.1 Desulfobacteraceae bacterium | reverse complement strand
TCGGCTGGTAGAATTGGCCCGTGAAGCGCGCCTGGTTATCATTGCTGGCTTAATAGAAATTTCAGAAGCTGAAAAGCCTTACATCACACAGGTGATAGCAGGCCCTGAGGGCCTGATCGGACTTTACAGGAAGACGCACCTGTCACCGGCTGAAAAAGGTGTTTACCAGGCCGGTCAAAATATTGAGGTCTACAATTTTGGGAATATCACTTTCGGCGTTGCGCTTTGCTATGAGACCCACTTTCCTGAAATCAGTGCCGTCCTTGCCCTGATGGGTGCCGATATCCTTTTTTTCCCTCATGCTTCTCCAAGGGGAGATCCCAAAGGGAAATTCCAGAGCTGGATGAGGCATCTCCCTGCCAGGGCCTTTGATAATGGAGTGTTTGTAGTCGCCTGCAACCAGGTGGGAAGTAACAGTGATGACTTATTGTTCCCGGGCGTTGCCCTTGTTTTAGGCCCGGAAGGGAAAATCCTGGCCAAGTACACGGGCAGGGAAGAAAGAATCCTTTTTGCAGATCTCAAAGCAGACCACTTACAGGGAATAAGACAACACAGGATGAAATACTTTATTCCCCAGCGAAGGCCCGGCCTTTATGAAAAAATAGTGGAGGATTATCCGGGTTAGGGAGGTGACCTGAAAAGAAAAGGGCGCAAATGAGCCATTTTGGCACCTTTTGCACCCTGTCAGTTTCGAACGATTTGTTTGCGTGTTAATTTACAGAAATAGAATTAGACGCATCCTGTGGGTTTTGGCAGCCCTGCCATTTTACAGGCGCCTTTGCCAGGTCCGGATGGAAATAACTCATAGATGTATTTGAGTTTAAAGCCAGTTACCTTAGAAAGAATTCTGACCATCGGGGCGATTCCATTCTTTTTGTAATAATCCTGGAGGACATTGATAACCTTCCAGTGCTCGTCGGTCATCTCTTCGATGCCTTCAGTTGTTTTCACATGCCTGACCCAGTCCTTGTTCCAGTTGTTGAAATCGTCAATGAACCCATCTTCATCAACGTTGTAAGTGTTTCCCTCAAATTCTACACTCGGCATAATCCCTTATCCTCCTTGTTTAATATGACTTAACCTTATGAGTATTTGGCTCATGACCTATTTTAGGCGCATTTGAATAAAGGAATATAAATCCTATTTACTGTGTTGTCAATCGTTCTTTTCAAACTTTCTGAAAAAATTTCATCCATTTTTTCTACTATTGCTTCTCCTGTACTCTAAAGACGCCTTTAAAAGGCCTTTCGCCCACCTCGGGTTCCCGGCTGCGTGTATGTGGGTGAAGGTAGCCAGGACGTTTTTCATGCAGATACCATCTCTTTCACCATCCACGCCATGACCCCGGCGCACCTTGAAGACGAAATCCACATTTGCCTCCCCGGTAAGCACGGCCTTTGAATAGTGAAATTCATGGCCTTTCAAGGTCTCTCCCACAGGGTAGTAAGGATTTAATCCATCCACTTCCAAAACAGTATACCCATGCCCCCGGGGTCTTTTTTCCAAAATAAATTCAACAGGCACTGCGCCGACCATGGGATAGGTTCTGCCATCCACTACAAGGTTTTTCCCCAAGTACATGAATCCACCGCACTCCGCGTAAACAGGCAGGCCTTTTTCGATCTCCTCTCTAAGGGCGTTTCGAAAGGTGTGATTATCTGCCAGGGCCTGGGCCTGAATCTCTGGAAAACCGCCTCCAATGTAAAGCGCGTCCAGTTGAGGTAATACATTCTGTGAAATCGCATTGATCTCAACCAGTCGAGCGCCCATACACTCCAATTGCTCCAGGTTCTCCGGGTAATAGAACCAAAACGCCTTATCCCTGATGAATCCGATCTGCGGGGAGTCATTACCCGCCTTAAGCGTTGTTCCTGGTGTTTGAGATTGGAATTTTATCTCAATGTCTTCAGCCTCACTGGCTATTCTCCAAATAGTATCAAGTTGGAGATGTTTTTCCACTGTTTCCCTGGTCCATGAGATCGCCTTCTCAGCATGCTCTCTTTCCTGATATGGTACAAGTCCCATATGCCTTTCAGGAAAGACAGTATCTTGCAATTTGGGAACAGATCCAACCACGATTGTGTCGCAATATTTTTCAATGGCGTTAGTAATCAGCGCCTCCTGGCGTGAGCCCGCCACTCTGTTCAGAATAATCCCGGCAACATTCAGATCCGGATCAAAGGCCTGACACCCTTTGATGACAGCGGCAACAGTACGGGTGGCCATGGTTACATCCACTATTAAAATAACCGGTGTTTTAAGGAACTTGGCCAATTCTGCCGTGCTGCAGCGCCCTTCCACATCCAGACCGTCAAAAAGGCCCCTGTTCCCTTCAATAAGGGACAGGTCAGCATCACCTGAATGGCTGATAAAGGACTGAACAATCTGTTCATTGTTCATCATAAAAGAGTCCAGGTTGTAGCATGATCGGGCAGCCGCAAAGGTAAGCCACCCGGCGTCAATAAAGTCCGGGCCTTTCTTGAAGGGCGCGATTCGGTGGCCTTTTTCCCGCCATGCGGCGATGAGGCCTAACGAAAGGATAGTCTTACCGGACCCTCCTTTTAGTGCGCCAATGGTAATTCGGGGTTGCGTGAACAACATATTTTTTAGTAGTCTCGTCTTGTATCGGCTATTTTTACGCTCTCATTTTTTTGGATTAGGAACATGGCCGGATAATATTGTCAATTAAAAAAAAAGGAATCTTTTTTATTGACAACCTACACAGATCCTGAGTATAAAACTCATCTTAACTTCCTGATGATTTAAGTAGTTCCAATATTCACAAATATTTACACAAATTGATCTGCCTTAAGCCTTTAGCGGTGGACAAAAATGGCGTAAAAGGCATACCCTTAAAGGGTAATAATTTATGATTTTTTGGGGGAGGAGGTGAATTTAACCGTATTTTTTTAGGTTTGCTCCTTAAATATTAAAACACAGTCTGCAGAAGGAGGCATTGATAATGGCTTTTGAACCAAGAGAAGACCAAAAAGAGTTAAAATATGATGAGCTCAGGATATATTCCGATGAAGAGCTGAATAATTACACGGAAGAAGAGCTAAAAAATTTCAAGACCAAACATGATACTCCCATGTGTGATGATCTGGAATCCGGGCCGTGGCCGAGCTTTGTGGCAGATGCCAAGAGGGAAGCCCTTCACAGAAAGAATCTTCCTGCTGACCGGATGATGATTAAAAGCGAGGTGGTTGAAGACACGCTGGGCCAACTTGAAGATTCATTTGTCGACGGTGAAACCCACTGGAAACATGGTGGCATCGTAGGCGTATTCGGTTACGGTGGCGGTGTTATAGGGAGGTACTCAGACCTTCCGGAAAAATACCCATCCATTGCCCATTTTCATACCATGCGGGTCAATCAACCTGCCAGCAAATTTTACAGCTCGGACTACCTGAGGAGCATCTGCGATCTCTGGGAGTACCGCGGCAGTGGTATGATGAACTTTCATGGTTCCACCGGTGATATTATCTTCCTGGGGACCTTTACCGAGCAGTTAGAACCCATCTTTTATGAACTGGGCCACGTGCTGCAACAGGATCTGGGAGGATCTGGCTCAAACCTCCGGACCCCATCGTGCTGTATTGGCAAGGCCCGTTGCGAATGGGCATGTATTGATACGCAGGATCTGTGCTACGAAATGACCCATTACTACCAGGACGAACTCCATCGTCCTGCATTTCCTTACAAATTCAAATTCAAATTTGACGGGTGTCCCAACTGCTGTGTGGCCTCCATTGCGCGTGCTGATATGTCCTTTATCGGGACCTGGAGAGATGATATTCGAATTGATCAGGATGCGGTCCAGGCATATATCAAAGGCGAAGTCGAACCCAACGGTGGAGCCCACAAAGGAAAAGACTGGGGCAAATTCGACATACAGAAAGAGGTCATTGACCTCTGCCCGACCAAGTGTATGTGGATGGAAGACGGCAAGCTAATGATTGACAATAAGGAATGCACGCGCTGCATGCACTGCATTAATGTCATGCCCCGGGCCTTGAGGCCGGGAACTGATACCGGTGTCAGCATCCTTTTAGGAGCAAAGGCTCCCATTCTCGAGGGAGCGCAGATGGGGGTATTAACCATTCCTTTCATGAAGTGCGTTCCCCCTTATGACAGCATTAAAGAGAACGTTATAGAACCGATCTGGGATTGGTGGATGGAAGAGGGCAAAAACCGTGAGCGCCTGGGAGAACTCATCCAGCGGCAGGGCATAAAAAAGCTCCTTGAGGTTCTGAACATTCCGGCCATGCCACAAATGGTGAGGGAACCGCGGAGCAATCCTTACATCTTCTGGAAAGAGGAAGATGTGCCCGGCGGATTTAAGAGAGATATAGACGACTTTCGAACCAGACACGCAAGATAGATACGGAACAGGAGGAAATAACATGGCATTATCTCAAGAAAGAATGGGACTATTTAATCCGGACAAACCAATGGAAAACAGGATTACAGACCTCGGGCCAAGGCACTTCTGGCAGTATTTCCCGCCCATTATCCAGAATAATTATGGCAAATGGAAATATCATGAAATCCTGGAGCCTGGTGTTCTGGTGCATGTCTCGGAAACCGGAGACAAAGTATTTACCGTCAGATGCGGTGGATCCAGGCTTATGACTGCTGAGCATGTGCGGGAGATATGTGATATCGCAGACAAACATTGTGATGGCTTTGTAAGATTTACCACTCGTAACAACATAGAATTCATGGTAGACAGCCAGGATAAGATGGAAGCACTTAAAAAGGACCTGGCGGGGCGCAAACATGTCTCAGGCAGCTATAAATTCCCCCTTGGGGGGACAGGCGCCGGGGTCACTAATATTATTCATACCCAGGGCTACATCCACTGCCATACACCGGCCACGGATGCTTCCTCCATGGTCAAGGCTGTCATGGACGATCTTTTTGAATATTTTCAGGGAATGACCCTTCCCGCACAGGTCAGGGTTTCCATGGCCTGCTGCCTGAACATGTGCGGGGCTGTCCATTGCTCTGATATCGCTCTTCTGGGCTATCACAGAAAACCGCCCCTCGTAGACCATGAGGTTCTCGATAATGTGTGTGAAATCCCTCTGGTTATTGCCGCCTGCCCAACAGCGGCCATTTCACCCACTAAGACAGAAGATGGCAAAAAGAGCGTAAAGATCAAAGCTGAACGATGCATGTTCTGCGGCAACTGTTATACCATGTGTATGGCCGTTCCACTCACAGACAAGGAAGGTGATTGTGTGACTATTATGGCGGGAGGCAAGGTCTCCAACCGGATTTCACCGCCTAAATTCTCTAAGGTGGTTGTTCCCGCTGTTCCCAATAACTTTCCCAGATATCCTGAAGTGTGCAGAGACGTCAGGAAAATCATTGAGGCCTATGCGGCAGATGCCAACAAATACGAGCGAATCGGTGATTGGGCCGATAGGATAGGCTGGGAGAAGTTTTTCGAGAAATGTGATTTGCCCTTTTCTGATCACCTGATAGATGATTACCGCCTGCAATATGACACTTACAGGACCTCTTCCCAATTCAAATTTACTGATGCGGCATGGGAGGTTTCAAGAGCAGTGGGTGGTATTGATTAGTCGCCAGCCAACATAAAGGAAGGAGTACCACAATGGAAGATATCAGGAATGCCATCTTAGAGTTTGCTGAAAAAAGCAAAAAAACCAAATTCTATTTCAATGACATGGAAAAGGCCGTTAGGAAGGTGATGCCTGACGTCAAAGCCAGGATGGTCAAAAAGGCGGCTACGTCACTGATCAATGAAGAGAAATTGATTTATTTTTCTACTGGCAGTACTACAATGTACGGCCTGAAAGGAAAAGGGCAAACAGAGGATCATTAGACCCTCAAACGTTTGTAGAAGTATAACGTCTTGGTAAGATGGCACAAGAGGTCGCTCTCCCATGAGGATTGCGACCTCTTTTTATCTTAATCCTGTTCGAGGGATGCTATGAAGACACCGGAGAAAATGCCCCAGGGTTCCGAAGAGTTTATTGCCGAACAAAGAAAAATTTTGTCAGAAAACTCGGAATGTGCCAATTCAAGTTATAATCTTGGAGTTGCCCTTATGCAAAAGGGTGAACTTGATGAGGCAATTGATGCCTTCAACGACGCCATTGCCAACAGCGGCCGCATGTTTGAGGGCCATGTAAATCTGGGTTACATCTATTTCAAAAAAGGTGACATGGAAAGAGTAGTTGCGGCCAACCAGCGTGCAGTTGAGATAGAGCCGAGGTATGCAAGAGGCTATGCAAACCTGGGCTTTGCCTATTTGCAGATGCTTAAGGCAGAGGAAGCAATTGGTGCCCTTAAAAAGGCAATCGAGCTGAACCCGGATATTGTACAGGCCTGGAGTAATCTTGTGAACGCCTATCTCCAGAAAGACGATGTAAAGGAAGCCATCGAGACAGGGGAAAAATTGGTAGAAATGGCGCCTGATTTTGCATTAGGACACAATAATCTTGCGTCTGCATACTATAACAATGAGGATTATAAAAAGGCCATCGAGCATGTGGACAAAGCCATCTCCCTTGGATTTAAGGCCCACCCGGAATTTCTGAAAAAACTGGCACCCCACCGAGCAGATTGATCGTATAGGAATTCCCATTTTT
>JAUWMY010000053.1 GCA_030612945.1 Desulfobacteraceae bacterium | reverse complement strand
ACTCGGATATTTTCCCGGCCCGGGCTTTTTTAGCGGTAATATATATTGAGTTCAGACCTCGTTATTTGATCTAAGACCTAGGTCCGATTTTTGGACACCATCCTCATCATAACGGCTATATGGAGCCAAATTGAGGAATTGTGAATTTAGGGATTGAGGGATTAAGATAAGGAAAAGATTCATTTTTCAATTCCTAAATTCCTAAATTCTACGAGTGTCCAATTTTCATGCAAACTGTACAAAAACAAACGAGAACAACTACTTAACCACTCAACTTCTTAACCACTTAACGAGGTCTGGAGTTGGGATATGAAGACGAGGCACGAGCTTAGGTGGAGAGAGTCAATATAATTACTAGCGAGAACAATTATAATTAAAATACAATAAGATTCTTAGAATTTTAAGGGCGTCCCGTCGCCCAATTATCTGTGCGAGAAATATAATAGCCCAAGCAGTTATCAAACCAACATTTCAAATATGTTAAAAAACTCGAAAGGAGGATGTCAAACCTATGAAAGTCGAAAGGAAGCTCAAGGAATTGGGATTGGAACTCCCTGACGCCCCCAAACCGGTGGCAAATTATGTTACCGCGGTTCGTTCCGGAAATCTGGTGTTTCTCTCCGGCCATGGCCCCGTCAAAGAAGACGGGACTTTGATGACCGGAAAAGTGGGTACGGATCGGACATGGGAACAAGGCTATGAAGCCGCAAAAAGGGTCACACTCGGATTGCTTTCTTCGTTAAAAGCAGAAATCGGGGGCCTGGACAAGGTCAGACGGGTGGTTAAACTGTTGGGCATGGTCAACTGTACGCCTGACTTTGAAGACCAACCCAAAGTGATTAACGGGGCGTCCGATCTTCTTGTCGAGTTATTCGGAGAGAAAGGCAAACATGCACGTTCCGCAGTTGGCATGAATTCACTCCCCTCGAATATTTCTGTTGAGATTGAAATGATAGTCGAAGTTGAAGATTGACCCGGATGATAAATTCAAATGGGATAAATAAAGGGACCAAGTCTAATGGATGACCCCTTTTTTGAATAAAGCAATAGGTGTCAGGCCTACACAGTTGACAATAAAGCAATCTGCATTACAGAAGCTTAGGCCGAGTTACGATTTGTTTCAAACTTGCATGAATGTTGAGGTGTGTGAAATGTGTAGGCCTGACACCCATGCCTTTCCTTTTGGGCAGAATCAAGGATTTACACCAGATAATCAGAAGGCATTACTACCATCCGGGTTTCCACGGGTCCTTTTCACTGAAATCTGTTCTTCCGGCTATTCTACCTAAGATGAGTTATGCCAATCTTGAAATTCAGGAAGGTCAACTGGCAAGCCTGGAATACTTGAAGATGATTGATCCAGCCACACCTACTGAGGAGAAGGAAAAGATAAAAAGAGATCTCCTCACTTACTGTGGGCACGATACACTTGCCATGTTGAAGATCAGAGAGGAACTCATCAGCAGATCTTGAAAAATTCTATCACGATTTTAGGCAGCTTTATGTTGAAATATTCAGAAAGTTCTATTAAATGGCTAAAGGCTTTCAGTTACTCACTTTAATACTTTATCGGAGGAGGAAGGAGCATGAACAAAAGGGATTTAGTAAATGAAGTGGCAAAGGTTGTGGGCACTAAAAAAGAGGCAAAAGCTTCGGTGGACTGTGTTTTTTCATCCATTACAAAGGCATTGAAAAAGAAGGATACGGTTACACTGGTTGGTTTCGGAACCTTTAAGGTGAACAAAAGAAAGGCGAGGAAAGGAAGAAATCCACGGACAGGCGAAGAGATCAAAATCAAGGCGAAGAAGGTCCCTAAGTTCGTACCAGGGAAAGGTTTGAAGGATGCAGTGCAATAATTATTGAGAAAAGAATTTGTATCCAAAGCAATAGGTGTCAGGCCTACACAGTTGACAATAAAGCAATCTGCACTACAGAAGTTTAGGCCAAGTTACGATTTGTTCCAAAACTTGCATGAATGTTGAGGTGTGTGAAATGTGTAGGCCTGACACCCATGCCTTTCCTCTCATATGGATTTAGGGGGCGGATTCGATTTTGAGGGCGGAAAATTAGAGGCCAAAATAAAAGGCACCCCGAAAAAGATAAAGAAAAGCAAAGAAACCACCATTAGAGTTGGATTCGAAAAGAAGGAAGAATAATGAGAGGTGCCCCGCCCGTTTTCACGAGCAGGGCTTTCAGAGAATAGCGGTTATTTATTCTTTCGAACGGACACTTTTTTAGTCCCTGAAAGGTTCTTCACAGTTCCTCCAATGCCTTTCTGCCTCATTATTTTAGCAGCTTCAGGCATAAGGTTCTGCGGCACCTGCAATACCTTCCTTGAGCGTCCACTGTCCTTCAGCCGGCTTACTGCCTTGCCGAGGTTCTGCTGATTACGCTCGATCTCGGTAGCGGTATTTTTTGTAGCTGAGTCGAGGCGCCTGTTTTTAGAAATCGGCACCTCTGTTTTTCCAGGAGCTTTTCCCTTGGCACGCTTGTGGCTTTGAGTTTCAGCCATTCTTATCAACACCTCCTTTCCCCGGCTTGATTTGAAAAGCGGTCGTCGGGGCAAGGATTTCGGCAGGCCTGTCATGCAGCGAGTGTCATTTTTTTCTTGACACGAAATTGCAGGCATGATTTACAAGGCAACCAAGGCGACACGAGCCCTTTGGGCCTTTTTTCAACCGGAACCCTGACCGCAGCAACGGCCAGGGTTTTTCATTGACTTGTCAGAATAAGCTATAAGTTGTGGTATGTCAACCAGAGAATCAATATCTAGTAAAGGGGTCAAGTCTGCCGTTGACTCTTGGATTATTTTTTTAGGTCAGCCCCATGTCTAAGCCGTTAGGAATACAATATCCAGATGCATGGTATCATGTGAGGTATGCAAAAACTACGGAGTGCAAGGGTTGCACCGTATAGATCAAGAAGGGACATCTCAAATAAACCAAGGAATGTTGCGGTTTATCTGCTGAGGATTCTTCGAGGCGACAATTTGGAGAGGATAGGCCGGTATTTCAATATCAGCCGTTTTAGTCCTGACGATTAAGAAAGGAGAACGAATATGAAATCTTACAACATCGCGATTATCCCTGGTGATGGGGTGGGTGGGGAGATCGCCAAGGAGGCGGTCAAGATTATGGATGCCGTGGCGGACAAGTACGGTTTTTCAGTCACGAGCGAGCACTTCGACTGGGGATGCGACTACTATCTCAAGCACGGCATGATGATGCCCGATAATATGCTCGATACCCTCACGAATTTTGACACGATCTTTCTGGGATGTATTGGCGATGCAAGCAAGGTCCCCGACGACATCTCCATCACCCTGATTCTCACCATTCGCAAGGGGTTCGACCAGTACGTTAACCTCCGCCCGATTATGCTCTATCCCGGCGTGGAGACGCCGATAAAGACCGCGACCCCCGCCACCGTCGATATGGTGGTCATACGTGAGAACACGGAGGGTGAATACTCCGGGATAGGAGGGTTCTTCAAGGCCGGTACGCCTGACGCCTTCGCCCTGCAGACCGGCGTGTTTACCCATAAGGGCGGCGAGCGGGTGATACGGTACGCCTTTGAGCTGGCCCGAAAGAGAAAGAAGCTCGGTAACACGCCACCTGTGGGAATGGTGACCAACTGCACCAAGTCCAACGCCCTTAATTATTCCATGGTTTTTTGGGATTCCGTGTACCAGGAGGTGGCACAGGCCAACCCCGATATAAAGACCGATACGGCCATGGTGGATGCCACCACCATGTGGTTCATCAAGAATCCAGAGCACTTCGATGTGGTGGTGGCCTCGAACCTCTTCGGGGACATCATCACCGATCTCGGGTCCATGCTTCAGGGGGGAATGGGCTTTGCAGCAGGAGGAAACATAAATCCTGAAAAGAAATATCCGTCAATGTACGAGCCGATTCACGGTTCCGCCCCGAAATACGCGGGAAAGGCAGTGATCAACCCTATCGCCACCATTGAGTCGATTCGCATGATGTGGGAGCATTTAGGGGAGGAGGGGGCCGCCCGGGATATTCAGGATGCCGTCGCTAAGGTGCTCGCCTCGGGACAGGCAAGGACGAGGGACATGGGCGGCACCCACAAGACTCATGAGGTTGGGGATGCGATCAAGGAGGCCATCCTCAGGTGAGTGGGAGCGATTGATGATAGGGGGTCCGGGACGTCCTTAAATATTTCAATAACTCAACACAGCCAGCATTGATCCGATCCTGTGATGGAATTAGCTGGGCAACAAATGCATCCACCACACCACATCTATGGTATTGATTTCAGCGGGGCTCAAGACGCTGGAAGGAAGATCTGGCTTGCCGAAGGCGTTGTAAAGACAGACTCGCTCCTGATCGAAGATTGTTTCAGGGCAAGAGATTTACAAGATTCAGGAAATGAACTGTACAAATGTCTGCCCGCGTTAAAGGATTTCATAAAGAAGAATCAAGATGCGGCGTTCGGCATGGATTTTCCTTTTGGTCTCCCATAGCCTCCCGTGTCAGGATAGTTGTCACCTGAGGAGGGGATGAATTTTTTGAAAATAGCTTGACTCATAACGTTATACGTTATACGATGATATCCTCATGATAGAAAGCTTTAAGTGTAGCGAAACTGAAAAGATATTTAATCGGCAGTTTTCAAGAAAACTGCCTAACAATATTCAGAAAATCGCATTTAGAAAGCTCAGGATGCTGAATCGCAGCTCTACAATCCAAGACCTTAGAATCCCTCCGGCTAACAAGCTTGAAGCTCTGTCCGGGGATAGAAAAGGGCAGCACGGCATTCGCATTAACGATCAATGGCGAATCTGTTTCAGAAGGAAAAATGAAAATACATACAATGTTGAGATTGTTGATTATCATTGAGGTGACAAAATGAAGGTAAAGAAGATTCCCCCAATCCATCCGGGCGAAATTCTACTTGAGGAGTTCCTCAAACCAATGAATATAAGCCAGAACCAGCTTGGCAGAGGCCTTGGAGTCTCTCCGCGCCGTATCAATGAAATAGTCCATGGTAAAAGGAGCATAACCGCGGACACGGCTCTTCGTCTCGCGGCCTATTTTGCCAATTCTCCATCATTCTGGCTTGGGCTTCAGATGGATTACGATCTTGATATAGCAGAGGATACTCTTTCATCGAGAATTAAAAAGGAGATCCGGCATATAGGCGCTGCATATGGTGCTGCTTGATGACCGGCGATGTGGAGCCAAGTCTTGAAATCTGCATACGGAAGCGGGACACTCCTATATCAAAATAACTCAACACACCCATGCCTTTGTTGCGGCCCTTATAAAGGGCTTAAAATCATTTATAGACATCACCTCTGGGGGCCAATGTGATCAACGTAAACGATATCCTCTTTTGTATCAAACCAGAAAATGATCCTCAGCTTTCCCACTCGTATTCTGTGGTACCCGGCCCATTCACCAAACATTTGTTTTATCCCGGAATGCTTTAAAGGATTGTTTTCAAGCTGTTTGAGAATATTTTTGATTCGGTCTTTGGTTTCCTTGGGAAGGAGCTTGAGGTATTTTGCTGCGTGTCGATGAACAATGACATTACTCATTAGATAGAATCCAGATCCACGTAAGCGTCTTTATTGCCGCTTTCACGATCCCTTCGGGCCTCACGGAGTTGTTGAACGGCTTCATCATTAAGGTCCCAGCCCAGAAGTTCTTCTATTTTCCTAAAATCTTCCATAGGGATGATAACCTCTTTGGGATTGCCTTGTTCATCCACGATATATCTTTTACTGATGTTCATGATAAAACCTCTTTTTTTCATGCTATAAGCCTACAGGAAAAGGCTATCCATATCAAGGAGATATTTTATTAGGAAAAGCTTGTATTTACGGGGAAAGAACATAGTCACATCTTGAATATTGAATATTCCCTTCCCAGGTTACAAAACACCTAATATGCGACACGTTTGTCTTCTTCAGTTTTTAGAAACCGGGAACCCATTCTTTTATAAAACTCAGGCAGTCTTTCCTCGTTATAAGAAGGGCATTTATCTAAAATTTCAAAAGTTCCCTGTTTTTTTAGGGGCACTTCTGTTTTCTTTTTTGAAAAAATCACATCGTTGCTGATATTGGCATAGCATGCCGGCCCGGGGTACAAAAATGTTCGATCTGTGAGGTTAGGTATTTCACCGCAGAGGTACAAAGTTCGCAGAGATTACTTCTTTTTTCGTTTTTCGTTGAGAGACCGAAAAACAAAAAGAGATAGCCAGAATTCGGGTAATTGAGACTATTGTATAAGGCAGATAAGGTCTCAAGAACAATTCTTTCTATATTTTAAGGTAATTAACTTAAACATCTATAATATGTTCCCAACATGGGAATTAATTGCTTGACATTTATTTGGGAACGTATTAGTATTATTCATGCGGGTGATATCAAAAAAGACACTGGTTGAATTCTATGAAAAGAAGGGTGTAAAGGATGCCAAAGGGCCATTGGAGACCTGGTATCGTGAAGCAAAAAAAGCGAACTGGAAATCATGGACAGATATCAAAGAAAAATACAGATCGGCAAGCCCTTTAAAGGACAGCAGGGTGGTTTTCAATATCGGAGGAAACAAATACAGGCTTGTCGTAAAAATGAATTACCCGGCTAAAATTGTGTTTATACGATTTATCGGAACACATAAAGAGTATGACAGCATAGATGCGGAGGTGATCTGAATGATCAAAAAACTTATCAAAACTAAAGAAGACTATACCCTCGCATTGTCTCGCATCGATGAGTTGATGGATGCAAAAGCGGGCACTCCCGAAGCGGATGAGTTGGAGCTTCTGGCAACACTTGTTGAACTCTATGAAGAGAAACAATACCCCATAGGCATGCCTGATCCGGTTGACGCCATCAAATTCCGCATGGAGCAGCTCGGCTTGAAACAGCAGGCCCTTGTCCCTTTTCTCGGCAGCAGAAGCAAGGTTTCGGAAGTGCTGAACCGAAAAAGGCCCCTAACACTGGCCATGATGCGCTCACTGCATAAGGGCCTGGGCATTCCAGCAGAAATTATCCTTAAGGAACCCGGCGCTGATTTTCCCGGCAGCATACCGGACATCAACTGGGCCAGATTCCCGGTTAATGAGATGGCAAAACGGGGATGGATCGACAAGAAAAATGAGCTAAAAAGCGGAGCAGAAGAGATAATACTGGAGATGATTAACCAGGCAGGAGGGGCTCGCACAGTCTTGGAAGCCTGTTTCAGGAGAAGCGCAGGGCCGAGAGAAAATTTAAAGATGGACTCATATGCATTGTTTGCGTGGTGTCTAAGAGTTTTAATACTTGCCCGGAAAAATGCGTTAAAAAACAAATTTAAAAAAGGATCTATAAAATCTGAAACATTGAGAGATATTGCCAAACTGAGTTATTTTCAAAACGGCCCCCTGCTGGTAAAGGAATACCTGGCAAAACACGGCATCCATATGATTGTCGTCCCGCATTTGCCCAAAATATATCTCGACGGTGTGGCCATGCTCCTTGAAGACGGAAGCCCGGTAATCGGCCTGACCATCCGATATGACCGGATTGACAATTTCTGGTTCTGCCTGCTTCATGAACTGGTTCATGTCATCAAACATCTGTCTGAAAATGAGTTTTTCATTGATGACCTTGACCTTCGTGGGCATGAAGCTGAAAAAGAAGATGACAGAGAAAATGAGGCGGATAAAATCGCACAGAACGCGCTGATACCTCAGAAAACATGGGAAAAAGATCCTGTTCTTATCAAGGCGTCTACTGTGAATGTAATAGCACTGTCTGAAAAATTAAAAATCCATCCGGCAATCATCGCCGGCAGAATACGATTTGAAAGAAAGAATTATAAACTTTTATCCAAATATGTGGGAAATAGAGAAATTCGAAAACACTTTAAAAACTCTTTCTAAAAAACATAGCGGTTGCGTCTACACTCTTGACAGATGAAAAATAAAAAAATGAGGTTCAGCCCTTGACATAAGACATTTTTGATAGGCGCTGGACCGAGGTAACGATTCGAATATAGATTTAAAAGAATCCTTTTGCTGACTTTTTTAAGGCTATACCCAGGTTTCGAAGCTATAAACAGGTTTGAAATCACAATCATATGAGGGGGTTTGGGATATCATTCTGTATGCGAATATCCCCTGCAATCCGAGCATACATAGTTCGGTGGTCTGGTGTTGCGGTTGAATGGGAACAATTTTCGGAAAATCTATAGCAGAGCGAACAGATTGGTTCGGATTACCTGGTTTCAGACTCCATCCACTGAGTGGAAAGATGAAGGGGAAATATAGCATAAGAGTGACAGGAAACTGCCGGATAACATTTCGTTTTGAAAATGTCGATGTTTTTGATGTAGGTTTGGAGGATTACCATGGAAAATAGGATCAGAAAACCAACCCATCCAGGTGAGTTGATCCGTGAGGACCTATTGCCGGAAACAGGCCTCTCTCAGACGAAACTGGCCCAGTTGATGGATGTTTCCCGAAGAACTGTTTCAGAGATTGTTAATGAGCGTCGGCGGGTGACGTCTGATATTGCCTTTCGGCTGGCCAAAGTCTTTAGCTCCACACCTGAACTGTGGCTGAATATGCAACAGGCAGTAGACCTCTGGAAAACCCGGTCGATTCACGGACATGAATATGAGAAAATTCAGTCTGCCCAAGAGGCGAATTTAATTTAGATCGTTATTAATATTGATGCCCATGTAAAAGTCCTTTTTACATGGATTGAGGAATTTAGGGATTCAGGAATTACGAATTATTTAAGCATGTTGTCAGAATACTGAATTGGAGAATCCTGCAAATTTTGACTTTTTACGAGATCATCAATATTCATTTCCAATAATCGCACTTCAGCGCCACCACCTCCACAGCCCACCGCAAAAAATTAGAGAGGGAACGGGACAAGCTCGTCAAACAGCAGGCCGAACTCCAGACCTTTGATACAAAACTGCACCACTGTACCGACCAGTGGATCATTCTTGACCTGGATGACGGGGTCAAGGTAAACTAAAAAAAAGCAGTGACCACGAATTACACGAATAGCACGAATGGATAAGAGGGGGTTGGGTGTTGTGGAAGTTATCTTGAAGGAGGAGAGCTATAAAATTGTGGGAGCTTGTTTTGAGGTTTACAACGCCATGGGTTGCGGATTTCTTGAAGCAGTGTATCAGGAGTGTCTGGGAATTGAGTTTTCAAAGCAGACGATACCGTTTAAAGCCCAAATTCCGCTCGAATTATGTTATAAAGGGCAAGTGCTTCAACAAAAATACATTCCCGATTTTATCTGTTTTGACAAGGTTATTGTTGAAATCAAGGCGATCAAGGACCTTTGCGATGAACATCGTGCACAAGTTCACAACTACCTGAAGGCTACAGGGTATAGACTTGGTTTGCTGGTGAATTTCGGTCAAGATCCAAAGCTGCAATATGAGCGGATCGTTTATTGAAGAGAACCACGAATTACACGAATAGCGCGAATGGTAAGACCTTAGAGAGGAGAAAGATAATATGGAAACATTACGGGAAGAGGCGATAAATGTTATTTCCAAAATGCCTGATTCAGCAAGTATTGATGATATCATGTATCGGCTGTACGTTATTGATAAGGTTAGAAAAGGCAGAGAGGCTATCCAACAGGGAGACAGCATTTCCATTGGAGAATTGAAAGGGCAAATGGAATCATGGTAGAATGGTCTGGGCCTGCCAAAAGGGATCTAAAACAGAACAACAGCAAACACGAATCATACGAATTGCACGAATAGAAACTGCTATGATGATAGAGAAAAAAGGTGTGCTGACATGAATAGAAAAAGGAAAGACGACGGCACTTTATCGCGGAAAGCAGATGCAGCCTTCCGCCAGGCTGCCTATAAAGTCATCCAACGGGCTAAACAGACCGGCACCCCGGTCGTTATATGGGAGGAAGGTGAGATCAAAGAAGTTCCTCCGGAAGAACTTGAATTAAGAATGCATGTGAAAACACTGAGAGACGCGAGAGTTTGACCCATTATTATCCGAGCTATCCGTGTCATCTGTGGTCAAACTTTTTCAAATTCGCATAATTCGTGTGATTCGTGGTGAAATAAATGGACAATTCGCAGATCGAAAAAACACTCAGTCGCCTGTTCAATGAATAAGGTCACCGGATCGTCTTCTGGAACGATCGTGAACAAGAATTTTAAATAACGCTGTCCTTACTTATCCTCCCCGAAGGCGTCAACATCCTCGACTGAATCAGGTCGGGGCATTTCTTTGCAAATCAAAGCCACGCTGAGCAGAGCAGTCCTTTGAGAATCCTGAAGGCGGGTCCTGATGACTGATGGCCCTTGCCGTATTGCCATTTTATGTTCTTCTTGCCCCACTCAATGACATACATTTCAAGAATTCATACAAAGTTCAAAAAAAATAAACCTCTGTGACCGGATCTGTCATAACTCTGTGATACCATTCTTACAAATCATGAAATAATGCGGGATTGGAGGAATAAAGATCATGAAAATACCAAGAATCCGTAATGGGTTAGGAT
>JAUWMY010000225.1 GCA_030612945.1 Desulfobacteraceae bacterium | reverse complement strand
GAAAATCAAGTGCCTGTCATTTCCGCGGAAAAGGGAATTCAGCAAATTGAAGCAGCTTATCATTTTCCCTAAAACAGCGATGATGTACTCCGAATTTTTATAACGAATTGAAAGAAAGGTATTTTTGTCGGTTCACAAATCATTTCGGCAATATTAAATGATGGAATGGTGGCAGTAAAAGCAAGCAAAATTGTAGTCTGTTTATCTGATCGAAGGATGGATTTTTTTGCAGATTTACTGGATTGGTATCTTGTCTATCCTGTTATCCTGTCTGAGGTTTAATCGTTGTAAAGGATCCAGGATCATTTAAACAGCAACTCATAGAGCTCCTGAATGGATTCCACTCCGCCCAGCTCCATATCCCCGGGTGGGTTAGCTCCCTCAAAGTTGTTGCGGGAAAGTAAGCACCGCGAAAAACCCAGTTTTTTGGCTTCCCTGATTCTCAGATCCGGCTGGCTGACCCCTCGAATCTCTCCGGCCAGACCCACTTCGCCAAATACTACCAGGTTACGATCTACGGGTCTGTTAAGAAAACTGGACATCATGGCAGATACGATACCAAGGTCCGCAGCGGGTTCATCCACCTTTAATCCGCCTGCAACATTGACAAAAATATCCTGATCCCCCAGTTCCATTCCTATCCTCTTTCCAAGCACTGCCACCAAAAGCGAAATCCTGTTATGGTCTACTCCAATGGCAGTTCTTCTGGGCATCCCCAGCGGGCTTGGACCCACTAATGCCTGGATTTCCACAAGTACGGGTCTGGTTCCTTCAAGGCAGGGTATCACGACCGACCCTGGTACATCTTGAGGTCTTTCTTCAAGGAAAATGCGGGATGGATTGTCAACTTCTTCAAGACCGGTGTCTTTCATTTCGAAGACGCCAATTTCATTTGTGGGGCCAAAACGATTTTTGACCGACCTCAATATCCTGAAAACGTGTCCCTTGTCCCCTTCAAAATAAAGGACCGTATCCACCAGATGCTCCAGAACTTTCGGCCCTGCAATTGCGCCTTCTTTGGTTACGTGACCGATCAGAAAAATTGGGACACCGGATTGTTTTGCAAAGGTCATCAATCGGGCGGCTACCTCCCTGATCTGCCCAACGCTTCCGGGCGCCGAGGTCATGTCATTGGTGTAGACAGTTTGTATTGAGTCTACAGCCACAAGGTCAGGTTTAATCGAGGCCAGCTTCTCAAAAAAGTCTTCAATGCAGGTCCCTGTCATAATGTAGAGGTTCTCAGAATGAACCGATAGCCGTTCTGCCCTTAACTTGATCTGCTGAGGCGATTCTTCTCCGGAAAGATATAAGGCACGACAGGACTGCTGAGAGAGTCTATCGAGCACCTGGAGAATAAGGGTCGACTTTCCGATCCCGGGGTCGCCACCGATCAAAACCAGAGACCCTGGTACCACCCCGCCTCCAAGTGTACGGTCAAATTCAACCATCCCGGTTTTAAGCCTCATCTCCGGGGCAAGGGAAATGGCATCAATGGTCTGGGGCTGGCTCATGGCAGAAGACGTTTTCCCTTTGCGCTCGGATTTGACCAGCTCCTCCACCATACTGTTCCACTCGCCGCAGTCAGGGCATCGTCCCATCCATTTTACTGCCTGGTATCCGCAGCTCTGGCATACATAAATAGGTTTTTTTTGTTTTGTCATTTCCCGAAACTCCACCATTTTTTCTTTTCAACCTTTTCAGCCACGCCATAATGCCTGCAAAGATCAGCTAATTCTTTCCGCCATCTGTCGGTTTCCACACGACCCTTTTCAATTTGCCTGTTGGCCGCCCGAACCAGATACACGTCTCCTATCTCAAGTCCAAACATTTTTTCCGTGAATCCTTTGTAGAGGTATTCGGTGCCCCGAATGTAAATGCCATGCAGTTCCCTTACCTCCTGTGTCTTTGGATTGATATCCCTCAGTAAATCAACAAATTGCCTGTAGTGAGGAATGACATCATCCTTCAAAGCTTCATAAACCCTTGCATTAGTGGTGTAATTTTTGCCAGTAACAGAGGCATAGCTTTCAAGTGCCTTTTGTTCCAGTTGTGCGATATCCAGGATATCTTGATTCACATACTTAACTAAATCCATAGTTGCTCTGTCAGTGGCACAACTCCCCATGAAAAAACAGATGCTCAGAAAAAAAAGCAGGATCAGGCGGTTTATGTTGCCAATATTATTGAAGGCAAATTTTTCATTGGGGAGCTTTGTCATTTGACATTTAGCCTTATAAACTTGAATATGGCGGAGCCTCTAAACACTACCTTGGATTTCTATCAATGATTAAAGGCCTATGTCAATATGAACTCGATAATGGGGCATCAATTACCTTTATGAGGGCCCTTCAATTTATTTCTTTACTCTTTCTCTGCCAGATAAGCCTTACGGCCCCGGCTTTTTGCTGGGACAGGCCTTTCAATAATGCTGCCAACTGGGGTGGTACCGGTTTGATGGAGATCCCGACGGCCCGGGTTCTTGAAGATGGGGTTATAAGATTCGGGTACGCCCAGGCCAATCCCTTCAGGTGGTATACAGGGGCCATGGGGCTCTTTCCCGGGCTGGAGTTCAGTGGTCGCTATACTGATATTACGAACATGCCATCAGGGCTCGGGGCTGGATTTGGATCATTCAAGGACAAGGCATTTGATCTGAAATATCAGATTCTTCCGGAATCCAAAAGGTTCCCGTCTCTGGCTATCGGCCTGAACGATTTTGTAGGAACAAAGCTTTTTGAGGCCCAATACCTCGCTTTGAGCCGTCAGATATTCCCGTTTGATTTTACCATTGGCATTGGCCGCGGGCGTCTTAAAGGACCATTTGGCGGCATTGAGTGGGCCTTGACAGAACGCTTCCATGTTCTGGCCGAATACAACCCTATTAAATATGAAAAGGACGAACCCTGGGTTAGAGGTGTCCCGGAAGGGGCTAAATCGCCTGTTAATGTGGGGATAAGGGTGAAGGTTTTACCGGGCTTAGATGTTGGGGTCTCATATCAGCGCGGCGACACACTAAGTTTTATGGTCAATTTACAGACAAAACTGGGAGAACCGATTATTCCAAAAAGACCGGATCCTCCCCTTAGGGTTTCGGTTGACAGGAGGCCACTGCGCGAAAGAGATGTCAAGGTGATGGTGGAAAAAATACACGAGGCCATCCATGAGGCAGGCTTCAAGGATGTCTTAGTTTATACCAATGGCATAGAGCTTACTGCTGAATTCGAAAATGATAAATATCTATCCAACCAAAAGGCAGTGGGAAGGGGTCTCCGCATACTCCTTTTTCATTCTCCGGGTGAAATGGAAAAACTGACCGTCATTTTAAAGCGTCGGCGTATGGCCATTCTCAGTATTTCTGTGAAACCGGGCTACCTGGAGAAATATCTACTCGGTAAGATACCTGAAAAGATTTTCCGTAAACTGATAGAGGTGAAGTCCGTGTCAGCCGGTTCAGTAACTGAACAGGAAGGGTTCGTCAAAGCAGGGGACAAAGAAAAGGTAAATTTTCAGTTTGGCATAAAACCGGACATTGACTTCTACCTGAACGATCCCTCAGGCGTTTTCAAATTCCGGGCTGGTATCCTGCCTTTCATGATTGCATCTCTATGGGAGGGCGCTTCAGGCCTCGCCAGTTATAATATTCCCTTTTACTCTGATATCAGCTCAAGCAATATTCCGCCTGAAGACGCAGTGAGGAGTGATTCATTTCTTTATTTGGGTCGCGATTACTCATTTGATCGATTGATGCTGGATCAGACAGTTCGGTTGTCAGAACGGACGTTTGGTCGTTTATCCGGCGGATATCTGGAGTATATGTATGCAGGGGTAGGCGGAGAAATCCTCACCTTCCTGGGAGAGGGAAATCTGGCCTTAGGTCTTGAAGGAGATTGGGTCAGAAAACGGGAGCCAGGAACCCAGCTTTCACTCATGGATTTTGACAGTTACACCCTGCTCGGGAATGCCTATTATACAATCCCTGGAATTGATATGACCTTGCATGCCCAGTATGGCCGATTTCTGGCAGGTGATATAGGGTGGAGGTTTGAAGTCAGCAGGGAATATAATACGGGAGCCATCTTAGGGTTCTGGTACAGTTATACGGATACCGATGACCTTACAGGGTTCAATAAGGGCTACAATGATAAGGGTGTCTTTCTGAGCCTGCCTGCCCAGATGTTTTTGAATCGTGACACTCGCATGAGATACGATTATTACATAGCACCATGGACCAGGGACGTGGCTGCTACTGTTTATCACTGGCAGGATCTTTTTCGTCTGGAATCTGACTTGATGCCAGCTAATTTTAAGAAAGAGCTTGGCGAAATAAAAGAATAAGTCTGCGATAAATAAGCTTGAAATTCCTTAGAAAATCGTTTATAGTTATTGCTCAATTCTGCATTGAGTCTATATCAAGCATCCTCTTGAAGGGAGAATCTTTTGATGAAAAGAAGAGAATTTTCTTTTACAGGCAAAGTCGGAGTATTACTGTTATTGATGACCGTCATATTCCTTCCTTTTTCGAGTTCTATATGCATTGCTGCTGAAAGTGCGGCTTCTGCAGCGAGCGAGGGTGCAGAAACCGTGCCTGTTGCTCCCGCTGAAAAGCCCGCTGTTACCGAGACGCCTCCTGTTACTGAAACGCCTGCTGCTTCCGAAATACCTGTTCCCGGCGAAGCGGTCGCTCCTGTTGAACCGGCTGCGGAAGACGTTGCCGCTGCTGGAGAGGCCGGTGAAGGAGCCACAAAAGGGTTGAAGGGTACGAATACTATCTGGTATATTGCAGGTGGGGCTGCATTTCTTGGGCTTATCGCTTTGGGACTTGGTGGAGGTGGGGGCGGTGGCGGAGGAGGGAGCACTTCTAATCATTAAGATCAGGGGGCTCGATAAAGGAGGATAAACTAAAGATGTGCCCGACAGTCCGCCATGTGTGGCGGTCATAGCCGGGTATTTTTTTGATTGAGGCTACTGCCAGTTAAACGTGTTGATGCTGAACCGCAAAACTCCTACCCCCCCTAACAAGAATTGCCCTGCCTGGATAAGCATTTGCCACTAAATACATCACGATTTCGAAATATCTCACGAAAAATCTTTACATAGAGACCTCGTTAAGTGGTTGAATAGTTGAGTAGTTAAGCGGTTGTTATTATTAGAATCCATATCGTTTGCATGAAAATTGGACACTCGTAGAATTCAGGAATTCAGGAATTTGGGAATTTGGGAATTGAAATATGAATCTTTTCCTTATCTTAATCCCTCAATCC
>JAUWMY010000226.1 GCA_030612945.1 Desulfobacteraceae bacterium | reverse complement strand
TTGATCTCACCAAGGTTTACAAGGGTTTTCGTGCCGTTGATGAAATTAACATCGATGTAAAGGCTGGCGTTATCTTCGGATTCCTTGGACCTAATGGGGCGGGAAAAACCACGACCATCAAAATGATGGCAGGGATCATCAAGCCCACGTCAGGACAGATCATCATCAATGGCATGGATTTGGCTGAGAAGCCTTCGGCTGTCAAGCAATATGTAGGCTATATCCCTGACCGGCCCTTTTTATATGAAAAGCTGACCGGTTTGGAATTTCTCCTTCTCATCGCAGGTCTGTATCGTCTGGATCACACACCCTTATTTAACCATCGAATTTCGGAACTGCTGGAACTCTTTGATCTGAGCCACTGGAAGGATGAGTAGATCGAAAGCTATTCCCATGGCATGAAACAGCGTCTGGTTATGTGTGCATCTCTGCTTCACAGGCCCAGGGTTCTTATTGTGGATGAGCCCATGGTGGGCCTGGATCCGAAAGCGGCAAGGCTTGTTAAGGGCATATTCAAAGAGCAGGCCGGCAATGGAACCACCATTTTTATGTCTACTCATTCCCTGGAGGTAGCCCAGGAGATATGTGAGGAAATCGCCATCATACAGGCAGGTCAAATTATTGCAAAAGGTACTTCGGAGGCATTAAGGCGTAAGGCTGGTGTGGACGGTAATTTGGAGCATACCTTTTTGAAATTGACTGAAGGCAAAAGGCTCGCACATGAAAAATCTCTACCTGCTCATTAAACCCAGATTTTTTGCCTTTAGAAATCAGTTGATCAGTTCAAAGGGTGGAAAAAGGGGACGAATCTTCATCCTTGGCGGGTTGGGGTTCGCTTTTTGCTGCGGCATGTTTATTGTTTCCTCTCGTGTTCTAATCCATTTTCAGTCAGTTGAAGTTATCGGAGATCTTGTGGCCCGTTATCTTCTTTCCATGATTCTCCTGACTTTTTTCTCCCTGCTTATTTTCAGTCATATCATAACAGCGGTCTCTAACCTTTACCTGTCCAAAGATCTTGAATTCTGTCACTCAACCCCTGTCTCCGTTGAAGAGCTTTTTTTGTCGCGGTCTTTCTATACGCTCATGGACAGCTCATGGATGCTCCTGATTTTTGGACTGCCGGTCTTCATGGCTTATGCCTATGTGTATCGGCCCGGTGCAGGTTTCTATTTCACACTCCTTCACATGAATCTGGCCATGGTCATTATCGCCGCTGGCGCAGGAATCCTTATTACAATGCTCCTTGTATACGTGTTCCCAGCGCAGAGGACAAAAGATATTATCATGTTTATAGCCATATTGATGATCGTGGCCCTTTACTTCCTGTTTCGTTTTTTAAGACCCGAGAGACTGGCTAATCCTGAGTCTTTTTTTAGTATCATGGAATATTTAAGCGCCTTGAAGGCGCCACAGTCACCATATCTTCCCACACAATGGATTACCGAAACTCTGTGGGACAGCCTGACAGTACCTGGTGGGAAAAACCACATGTTTGCGGTTACGCTAACCTGGGTTACGGCTTTATCAATGGTGGTTATAAATGTATGGGTTGCACAGGCAGTCTATATTGTTGGCTTTTCCAAATCTCAAGAGGCAAAAAAGAGACACACAGTTGGGACAAAGATCCTTGATATGTTCGTAAGGTGCCTTAAAAAACCATTTGGTAAAGCTTTGGGCGCAATCATTGCCAAGGATCTTCGAACTTTTTTTCGGGATAATACCCAATGGTCCCAACTGATACTGCTCGGCGCACTCGTGGTCGTATACGTGTACAACTTCAGTGTGTTACCCCTGGATAAGAGCCCGATTAAATTGGATTTCCTTCAAAATGAACTGGCCTTTTTAAACATGGGCCTTGCGGGGTTTGTTCTTTCGGCGATTTCGGCACGCTTTATCTTTACGGCAGTAAGCGCTGAAGGGGAGGCCTATTGGGTTATAAGTTCCTCTCCTATGAGGCTCCGGCAATACCTGTGGGGAAAGTATGTATATTTTTTATTTCCCATGGTCTTTCTGGCTGAGGTTTTGGTTATTGTCACAAACTACCTTCTTGATGTAACGCGTTTTATGATGTTCCTGTCCTCGATTACCATGTTCTTCATGGTCCTTGGTATAGTGGCTCTGGGGGTCGGTTTCGGGGCATTGTATGCCAATTTTAAATATGAAAATATCGCGCAACTCTCGGTCGGATTTGGCGGTGTGCTGTATATGATCGTAAGCTCAATTTTTATCGCAATTGTTATTGTACTCGAGGCGGGTCCGGTCTATATTCTGTTTATGTCCGGTGCAAGCGGGAAGACGGTCACTGCATTTCAGTGGCTTCTAATAATTGCTTCATTCTTGATGGTTGTTTTGATAAATACCCTGGCAGTATTCAAACCCATGAAAATGGGCCTTAAGGCGCTTCGAGAATATGAGGGGTGATTCCTCAGTAGCGGGATGGTCTCAGCTTTACTATGCGTGTTAGATAGTGATCTTGTAATGCCCTATGGATTAAAGTTCAAATGACAAAATCCAAATGTCAAATCAAATCCAAACCCCTGATGTCAAATATGGTTTTCAAACCGATCAGTGATTTATCTGTAAATACTCAGGTTGTCAGGTTCACAGTTCAAGGTTCAGGGTTGTTTCAGTTTTCATCAGTTAACCTTGAACCGTGAACCATTGAACTTTGAACCTGATGTAGTTACATATTTTTCAGCATTTGTCATTTGACATTCATTTGAAATTTGAGCTTTGAAATTTGACATTAAGTAAACTATTAGGTTCATAATTCTATGCCACCCAATGATAATCCGTATGATGCCTACTTCGAGTATGTTGGTAACCTCCACATCCATTCTCGCTATTCCGACGGGGCAGGGACTGTTTATGAGATCGCCCGCTCGGCTAAGCAGGTAGGTCTTGATTTTATTATCCTTAATGATCATAGCCACATGACCGATTCACTTCATCTACAAGATGAAGGTTTTTATGATGGCCTTCTGGTTCTTTTGGGCCTGGAGATAGGAAGCAGGTATCATCACTACCTGGCCTATGACATGAAGGAAATGATTAGTGATCGATCCTTGGGGCCCCAGGAAGTTGTTGATCGGGTGAATGCACAGGGCGGATTTGGTTTTTTGGCACACCCCTTTGAAAAAGGCATGCCATTTAGTGAAAAGTCTTTGGCCTATACCTGGAATGATCTTTCTGTCAAAGGTTATACGGGCGTCTGCATCTGGAACTTCTCCTCTCGCTGGAAAGAGCGCATTAAAAGCGTGTTTCACGGGCTATTTTTTCTCCTTTTTAAATCTCAGTTCCTGAAACCACCCAGCCGGAAAACCCTTTCCTTCTGGGACAAGTTGTGCCAGCAAAAAAAAACACCAGGAATCGGTGGTTCGGATGCCCACGGATCTTTATTTGAGTGGCATGGGATCCGGCTGAAACCCCTCTCCTATAAATACCTGTTGAATTCCATTAATGTCCACCTTCTGTTGTATAAGCCCCTTTCTGAGGATTTTGCAGAGGCAAAGGCAGCAATATATGAGGCATTGAGACAGGGACGGGCATTTCTTGTTCATGAAAATCTGGCGCCGGCCAAAGGTTTCAAGTATTATTATGTTTCAGATGAGGGATGGAACTTGACCATGGGCGAAGAAAAGCCATTCCAGACCGGCACCCTGTTCATTAAGATACCCAAAGAAGGTGAGATCAGACTTATCAGAGATGGGACTGTTGAGAAACGCTGGCGTGGGAACCAGGTGTCTTTCAGAGTAGAACAAAAAGGCGTCTATCGTGTGGAGGTCTACTGTCATCTTTTTGTCTTTGGTTGGAGGCCCTGGATTTTTTCAAACCCCATATATTTGAGGTAGTGTCCGTCAAAAAATGAGATAGTTTTCGCAAGGTCAACGAAAGAAAGGTAACCCTGAACGATGAACTCTGAACCTGTGAACTCTTACGATAACTCAAAGACTGCAGCAATCCCAAGCCCGCCCCCACCTTATGTGGTCCGGCACATATAGTTCTGCCTGGCTCATACTGTCCATTCCGCCGGCAACGATAATGTCTGCGTTGTCGGTTTGGATTTTCATTACACCGAAAAAAATGGCGTCCAGACCGGAGTAGCAACGACGATCCAGTGTTACTCCCGATACTCCTTGCTTATTTCTCGCTTCTTTAGACCGATTATGGTATTTCTAAAAATAACGTGCATTTCAGGAGGACTATCCAGTGAACATCATTTTTCATGAGGCCTTCTACGGTGTTTATGCGGGCGACCCTGCCGCAGCCTCCGGCCGCATGGAGCCCATCATCCTTGAGCTGAAAAAACACCCTCATTACACATTCATCACTCCTGAATCGGCCGACCCTGAGGACCTTCGACGGGCCCATTCGGAGGCACATATCGAGACTATTCGGCGGTCTTCCGTTCTCTACGATATGGCCATCCTGGCGGCCGGCGGGGCCATAAAGGCGGCCGAGCTTGCCTTTGCAGGGAAGCCTTCTTTCGGGTGCATTCGACCTCCGGGACACCATGCCTCTTCAACCAGTTGTTGGGGTTTCTGTTTTTTCAACAACATGGCCGTTTCTCTCTTGAAACTCATGGCCGAGGGAAAAATTCAGTCGGCCTTTATCCTGGATTTCGACCTTCACCGTGGGGACGGCAACATCAATATTCTTGGAGAACATGAAGGAATAAGGATACTGAATCCATCCAGCGGAAACGAAAAAGACTACCTCCTCGAGATTGACTCGGTCCTGGAAAAGGCCGGTGACTGGGATATCATTGTGGCCTCGGCAGGATTTGATGAGTATGTAGACGATTGGGGCGGAAAACTCACGACCGGGGCGTACCGGGAAATAGGCGCGATGATGAAGGAATTTTCAGAAGAGCATTGTAAAGGGAGAAGATATGCTCTCTTGGAAGGAGGTTACAACTACAACGATCTGGGGATTAACATTCACGCCTTCTGTGAAGGCTTCCGTTGATGGAAACAAGAGAGGCCTTCGCCTTTCCCTGACGCGCGTTTCGACGGAGAACCGCCGATTGCCTTTTATTTACACCATGTAGAACTGGAAAATAATATTGGGAGATTCGTTTTAAGTTTGAAGGAATACCAAAACGTAATTATCTTATCGTTTCTTTTCAGGATTTAAATAAGAACGGGAAGCTCAATAGGGATGCTCGGGGTTGGCCAGTGGATTAGGATTCCCGTGGCAGAATCAGAAGGAGAAGCCGAAAGTAGACCTCTTAAGGATATTTTGGACGAATAATGGTAAC
>JAUWMY010000058.1 GCA_030612945.1 Desulfobacteraceae bacterium | reverse complement strand
ACTCGGGGCTCAGGTCACTCTTTAATCTTCAGGCCATGACGGTACCCTACACTATTATGGAGTGGGGCACTGAGGAAGCCAGGGAGAAATACATAACACCCCTCGTATTGGGGGAAAAGCTTGGATGTACATGCTTTTCAGAGCCCAATGCGGGTTCGGACCTGGCCGCCATGGAGACAAAAATCAAGGACATGGGGGACCATTACCTTGTAAACGGCACAAAGACATGGATTTCCAATGGAACCATCGCGGATTATGCCATTGTGTATGGAACATTTGACCTAAGCCTGAAAAACAGGGGGATCTGTTCGGTCATTGTGGAGACGGACCAGAAGGGCTGGAACGCAAGCGAGATCGACAAACTCGGAGACAAGAATTCTCCCATTGCCGAGATTTCCCTCGAGGACGTGGTGGTTCCCAAGGGAAATCTTCTTGGGGAGTGGGGAGCCGGGTTCAAGGTGGCCATGACGGCCCTGGACCGGGGACGCATCAGTGTATCAAGCGGCGCCCTGGGTGTTGCCCAGGCCTGCCTTGACGCATCAGTGAAATATGCCAACGAAAGGATTCAGTTCGGTCAGGCCATTGGGAAATTCCAGATGGTAAAGGCAATCATTGCAGATATGGTGGCAAATATAGAAGCTGCCCGCTTCCTGGTCCGCAGGGCCGCATGGCGCAATGATCAAGACCTTCCCTTCAGCAGGGAGGTGGCCATCGCCAAATTTTTTGCCGGAGAGACGGCAGTAAAATGCGCCGGTTGGGCCATGGAGATACACGGCGGCATGGGATATTCACTGGAGATGCCTGTGGAAAAATATTTTCGTGACTCCAAACTCTATCAAATAGGTGAAGGCGCAGCTAACATAATGCGTCTCATCATTGCGGATGATGCGCTGGGTTACAAAACGGCCAACAGACCAAGGCTCAAGGTGCCCAGCCAGTTCAAGGACCTGGAATAGGAAGGGACCGCATATACCTTCATGAAACAATAAGAAAATGCGAGGAGAGACTTATGGCCGGTATTACGTCATTCGGAATGTATGTGCCATTATGGAGATTGCATTTAGGATTGATTTACCTATGACTCCAGATGGCAAACTCAAGAGAAAACCCCTTAAGGAATTGGAATATGAAAGAAAAAAAGACCAGATAAAAAAATCTGTTTAGTCGTACTCATGAATGAGGCGTTTACGCCCGGAGTTGTGCAGAACACAACTTGAAGTAGAAATATCGTGAGTGCGACATGAACCAAAAAGAGCATATCGGTCAGGACTTCAAAGTTGGTTTATATAATTATGAAGATGAGGAACTTTTTATCTGTCATAGAGAGATAAGGGAGGTTAGATTAGTTATGGTTGGAATTGAATCGTATGGAGCGTACATACCGATGTTACGTATGGAAAGGGAATTGATCGGTAAGTCATGGGGACGACGTTCACTCCGGGGTGAGAGGAGTGTTGCAAACAATGATGAAGACACAGTCACGATGTCATCTGAAGCAATTTCTGATTGTCTGACGGGGTTTGATAGAAACGGAGTTGGGGGTCTCTATTTTGCTTCTACGAGTGCACCTTATAAAGAGAAACAGAGTTCGACTTTGCTTGCTAAAATTGCTGTTTTGAGTGATGAAGTCATCACGGGTGACTTTGCCAATTCCTTGAGGGCTGGGTCGGCGGCGCTGGAAGGTGCGGTGAATGCTGTCAAGAGCGGATCTGTAAAACAGATGTTAGTGGCGGCGTCGGATTGCCGATTAGGCTATCCCAGATCGGATGAGGAACAGCTCTTTGGAGATGGTGCGGCGGCGCTTCTGATAGGGGATACGGATGTCATTGCAAATATCGTGGAGAGAGTTTCTTTTTCCAATGAGCTGACTGATACCTGGAGGAACCCTGAAGATACATATGTTCGTACATGGGAAAAGAGGTGGGTCCTAAGCGAAGGCTATCAGAAGATAATGGAACGGGCAGTGTCCTCGCTTATGAATAAGTGCGGGTTGAAGGCGGATGCTGTGGCAAAAGCCGTCTTTTCTGCGCCGGACGAAAGGTCATATAAGACACTTGGGAAGAAGTTGGGATTTAACCTGGAGAACCAATTGCAAAATCCCCTGCTTTCCAACGTTGGGTATTGCGGAGTTGCGCACCCCATAATGGTATTGATAAGCGCCCTTGAGGACGCTCAGCCCGGAGATAAAATAATAATGGCAGCTCACGGTAATGGGGCAGACGCTTTCTTGATAGAAGTTACAAAAAATATAACCAGCTATCATGGGCGAAGGGGAATCAAGAAGAATCTTGAAAGCAAACTACTGCTTACCTCATACCAACGATATCTGAGCTATAGGGGCTTGTTGGAAGCGGTTCCCGGAGAACCATTCAGGCTCTTGCCCTCTGCCACCTCATATTGGAGAGAACTTGATTCTATTTTGAGTTGTCTCGGGAGTAAATGCCGCAAATGCGGGACTGTAACATATCCGATTCAGAGAGTCTGTTACAATTGCAGCGCCAAAGATGACTATGACTTGATAAGGCTATCCGATAAGAAGGGGACATTATTTGATTTTACTTTAGATAACCTTGCAGGTAGGAGCGATGATCCTGTAATTGTCCAGGCAATAGTGGAAACAGATGATGAGAAATGCAGGATATATTCATTGATGACGGATTGTGATCCTTCAAAGGTTTATATTGGGATGCCTGTGGAATTGACATTGCGGAGGCTTTATGAAGGCGCTGGATTTCACAACTATTCTTGGAAGTGTCGTCCGGTAAAGAATTAAGGGGGGGAACTATGGAAAGTATCAAAGATAAAGTCGCTATTGTGGGCATGGGCTGCACTAAATTCGGTGAGAGATGGGATGTTGGCATCCATGATTTGGCTATTGAAGCGACTTATGAAGCGATTGAAGACGCTGGAATAGGGTTGGAAGATATACAGGCGTGTTTTTTAGGGACGGTAACTGCCCCGGTGCTTGGAGTCGGTGGAGGTTTGGTATCCGATGCATTGAAATTGAGGGATATTCCTATAATAAGAAATGAGAACTGGTGCACGACGGGTCATATTGCACTTATGGAGGCTGCCATGAGTATAATGGCCGGCATGTTTGATGTTGTGTTAGCATTGGGAGTTGAGAAACTGAAAGATACAGGGTACCCGGGTCTGGGGACGGGCCGAGGAATGCACCCTGTTCTTGAGGCGAGAAGGACTGCTCCTGGCTCATTTGGCATGATAGCCCCAGCCTATTTTAAAAAATATGGGTTGTCTAATGAGGAGGGCAAGAAACTTATTGGACAGATTGCGGTCAAGAACCACCATAACGGTAGTATGTGTCCAAAAGCCCACTTTCATAATGAGATAACGCTGGAACAGGTACTCAAGGCTCCTATCATTGCTTGGCCACTTGGTCTTTTCGACTGCTGTGGGAATTCAGACGGCTCAGCAGCAGCGATTCTCACAAGATCTGATATGGCAAAAAGCTTTCGTGATGATCCGATTTATTTGAAAGGGGTAGGAGTTTCAACGGATTCAATGCTTCCCCACAATAGACCCGAATTTGGGTGGACAAGCTTTGGCGCTATGGTCAAGTCCTCACAGATGGCTTATGAGCATGCTGGTATAAGGAATCCTCGAGAGGAACTGGATCTCGCCGAGGTTCATGACTGTTTCACAATAACTGAGCTGGCGATCTATGAGGATCTTTGTTTTAGCCCGAGAGGTGGAGCAAGAGAAGACATAGAGTCGGGATTTTTTAGTCTAGAGGGTGGACTACCTGTAAATGTGGATGGGGGTCTAAAATGTTTTGGTCATCCTGTGGGTGCCAGTGGCATACGAATGACCTATGAAGTGTACAAGCAATTGCAAGGCAAGGCTGATAAACCTGAGCGGCAGATCAAAAACGCCAGTAGAGGGCTTTCCCACACATTCGGTGGTCCACCACAGACCAGTGCTGTAGCAATTTTTGGAAATGAAAAAGGATAAGATAAGGTTCAGTAAATAATGTTTCCCATATCACAGAGTAAAGTCAATTATTTTTCAGGGAGATTATGATGGATTTTCGTTTTTCACCAGAGGAAGAAAAGTTCAACCAGGAGGTTCGTGATTTTTTTATTGCCGAGGAGCAGACTGTTAAGGAGGCGCGGAAGGAATGGGATTCAGGCCTTGGTTATGGACCTGCTTGCTGGGAGATTCTGAAGAAGATTGGGGCCAGGGGTTGGCTCTGCCCGACCTGGCCGAAAGAATATGGAGGCTTAGAAACTTCGTATATGAACCGGTACATTGTGATGGAGCAAATGCACTATTTTCTAAATATATACTCTACCGTTGGAGCCGGGATGGCAGGACCTGTTATCCTGCACCATGGAGATGAAGAGCAAAAGACGCGGTTTCTGCTCCCAATAGCGAGAGGTGAGGTAGAGTTTGCCCTGGGATATACTGAGCCCCAGGCAGGATCCGATCTTGCCGCACTGAGTATAAAGGCGGAGGATAAGGGAGATCACTTCGTTATAGATGGGGCCAAGCTTTTTAACACAAGAGTCCATTATGCTCAATATCATTGGCTGGGAGCAAGGACTGCCGTAACAGAGCCGAAACACAAGGGAATTTCTCTGTTTATTGTTGATTTGAAAACCCCGGGAATTACCATTAGTCCGATTTGGACCGTTGGAGGAATGAGGACCAACGAGGTATTCTACGATAACGTCAAGGTCCCCAAGAACGCCCTTGTTGGAGAGAAAAACCGTGGTTTCTATTATATACTGGAGGCCCTGGACTATGAAAGGATATCTAGTGTTTCCGCTTTGGAGCGTGGATTCCAGGAGGTTTTGGAATACGTAAAAAAGACAGGCAAAAACAAAGATCCTCTGATTCGCCAAAAACTTGCCGGATTGGCCATAGAGATAGAGACGGCCAGACTCTTCGCCCTGCGGGTCGCCTGGATGTTGAACAGAGATAAAGTTCCCAACTATGAGGCGGCCATGTTGAAGATGCTTGTTTCCGAAACGGAGCAGAATTTTGTGAATACCACTATGCAGATATTTGGTCCTTACGGGGTTATTCAGAAGGGTTCGAAATGGACGCAGCTCAGCGGGGAATATGAAAGGATCTATAGGGATTCTCTTGAGAATCTGATTACAAGAGGTACATCTGAAATTATGCGAAATCTAATCGCCCAGAGAGGATTAGGATTGCCCAGGAGATAAAAGAGGTCAATTTTAGGAGAAGAGCTATGAATTTTGATTTATCTGAAATGCAGAAGATATTGTTGAACTCGGCCAAGGGCTTCTTAGGGAAGGAAGGAAAGAACCTTGCCCGTGAAATGGAAAAAACGGATGATGGATATTCACCCGAATTGTGGCAAAAGATGGCCGAACTGGGATGGATGGGGGCGGTTTTCCCTGAGAACTATGGTGGAATCGACGGCAGTTTTTTAGATCTGGTGTTGCTTTTGGAAGAAATGGGAAAGGCATTAGTTCCGGGACCTTTTATCTCCTCGATGGTTTCAGGTCTTTCCATACTCCGCTACGGGGATGATTCGCAAAAAGATAAATATTTGCCCAGGCTGATAGAAGGTAATTCTATATTGTCCCATGCCTTTTCGGCCCCTGACCCTGAAATGGATGAAAGCATAGTAGAAGAAACGGGCAGCGGGAAGGATGGGAATTATCTGTTGAGTGGAACAAGGTTGTTTGTGCCCTTTGCTCATGTGGCTGATTTGATCATTCATGCGGCCGATACTGACAAGGGTAAGACATTGTTTCTGCTTGATGCCAAAAACCCTGGAATAAATTGTATCCCCTTCGATTCAATAGCCGCCGACAAGCCGTGTGAGGTGAGCCTGAAAGAGGTGAAAGTGCATGAGGGAAACATCCTGGGTAAGATAGGAAAAGGAGAAGAGATAGTAGGGAAAATGCAAGAGTGGGGTGCCCTATGTCATAGCGCCTTTATTACTGGCATGCTGGAGCAGGTTCTGAGGATGTCGGTGGACTATGCAAAGGAAAGAGAGCAATTTGGCAGGAAAATAGGGAGCTTTCAGGCGATACAACATCAATGTGCCAATATGTCCACGGGCGTAGATCAGGTTAAGTTCCTGACCTATGAGGCCGCGTGGAAATTGAGCGAAGGCATTCCTGCAAGAAAGGAGATCTCTATGGCAAAGGCCTGGGCGAGCGATGCTTCGCGAAGGGTCTGTTTGCTTGGGGTAAAGATTCATGGGGGAACCGGTGTGAGCGAAGAGCATGACATGCAGCTATATTTCAGAAAAGCCAAAGCCAATGAGGTTGCATTTGGAGATGGTGATCTCCATCGTGAGATAGTTGCCTGTGAATTAGGACTTTAGTGGCGGGAACAAAGAGAAGGAAGGTAGATAGATTATATCATGTCGTACTGCGAAGATTTTGAAGTGGGCCAGAAATTTATCAGTCCACGCAAGACAGTGACAGATGGTATGTCCACAGTACTAATTGATGGGGGGGTACTGCAGACCAGTTTAATGACAAATTCACAGCTGAAAAGACCCCACTTGGTTGAAGAGCAATTCCTGGAAGACTGGTTTTTGCACTGATGGGCGGCTTGACTTTGGTCTTAATAGTTTCAATTTGAGGACTAAGATGTCAATAACATATGAAAAATCAACCGCAAATATCACCTGGATGACCAAAATTTGTCCGTTGTAAGACAGTTTTCAGAAATTGGGGATGCTCCTAGCCAATGAACATTTTGGTTCACATCTCATCTTCACCTATAGAAATAAAGAAGATAAGTTTTGCACCTTCAAATGCAGCGAAAGACATTAACACAAAGGAGGCAACAAATGAAAGGGTCAGGTGGATCTGATAAAATAAATCAAATTAAGGAAGTGGGGAAAAAATGGGCTGAAAAATACAATGTAGCTAAAAGCCCCAAGTACTACATGGCAGGTGGTATTGAGATAAAACCGGTTTATACCCCGGCGGATGTCAAGGATACCGACTTCTTGTCCGAAATAGGTTACCCCGGAGAATACCCGTTTACCAGGGGGCCGTATGCTGAGATGTACCGGCATCGTCCCTGGAAATTCAGTCTTTTCAGCGGTTTTGGAAGCGCTGAAGATACCCGGAAACGCTGGAAATTTTTGTGGGAGACAGGTCAGAAGGCCTTCAGCGTCTTACCCGACCTGCCGACCCACATGGGTCTCGATTCAGACGACCCCCTGGCGGAGGATGAAGTGGGGCGCGTGGGATTGGCCATAGACACGGTCAGGGACATGGAAATCCTCTTCAAGGGTCTGCCCATGGAAGAGGCCTCATTCAGCTGTAATGAAGAGACCCTGGCCTCCATTATCGTTGCATTTGCAATAGTTGCCATGGAAAATCTTGGTATGGATCCGACAAAACTGACAGGTGCAATCTCCAATGATCCACTTGCAGGGGTGCATAAGGGGACGACAGTCATAAACTTAGAAGGAGGGGTGAGGCTTGCTGTTGACCTGATCGAGTACTCGGTCCGTAACCTGCCAAGATACTATCCCATTAATTTGAAGGCAATCGATCTGAGTGAAGGGGGAGCCAATCCCATTCAGGAGGTTGCATATACCTTCTCCAATGCGATCTGCTACATAGAGGAGGGCCTGAAACGGGGGTTGTCTATTGATGATTTTGCACCCAAATTGTCAATCTTTTTCGCATCCAACTGTCAGATATTGGAAGAAGCCGCCAAATACCGTGCTGCAAGGCGAATGTGGGCCAAAATGATGAGAGAACGGTTTGGGGCGAATTCTCCTAAGTCCTGGACTCTGAAGTTCACCGCAGATGCCAATCCAAATAATATGCAGGCTGAAGAACCGGAGCTTAACCTGGTAAGGGCTGCTTGCGGCGCTATTGCCTCAGTCCTGGGAGGAGCCCAGGGCACCCCGCATCCTTGCTATGATGAGGTGTTTTCTATCCCCAGCCAGAAAAGCCATAGTCTTGCATTGGGGACATTACAAATCCTTGCTGAGGAAATTAATATCACCCGGACCGTCGATCCCCTGGGTGGATCCTATTATGTAGAGAGTTTGACCAACGAGATCGAGAAATCTGTACTAAAGGAGATGAAGAAGATCGAGGAGATAGGTGGCGCCATTAAGGCCGTCGAATCAGGGTATGTATCCAAGGAAATATTGAACTGGTTTCTTGAGGAACAAAAGGCCGTCGAAACGGGAAAGAAAGTTATTGTCAGAAAGAATAAATACCGCGTCAAAGACGCAGAGAATCCCTGGGATTATTTGGAAATTTACCAACAGGACCTGAAAGCCGCTGACCGTCAGGTGAAAAGGATCAAGGACGTTCGTCGAATGCGCGATGCACAGAAATGGGAAAAGGCGATGAGAAATCTAAGACGTGCTGCCGAGGGCTCGGAGAATATGATGCCCTTCATTATTGAGGCGGCCAGGGCTGAAGCATCCATAGGTGAAATCACCGGGGTTTTGAAAGATGTCTTTGGCGTGTTTCAGGATCCTAAAATGACTTAAGTGTTCTGCTGGAACAATTACTTTTATCGTTTCCTAAAGAGCATCGTTAGGGAGAAGACTATGAGTAAAAAAATCAGAGTAGTAATGTCGAAGTTGGGGCTGGACGGACATGATCTCGGGGCCAAGATGGTTGCAGCGTCCTTGAAAAACGAGGGCATGGAGGTCGTTTATACGGGAAGGCATCAGGTACCTGATCAACTGGTGTCAACTATAATGCAAGAAGATGCGGATGTATTGGGCATAAGTATCTTGTCGGGTGCACATATGGGCCTGATGAAAAGACTAATGGAAAAAATAAGAAAAGAGAAGATCGATGATTGTCTGATAGTCCTGGGAGGCCTTATTCCGAAATCCGATCAACCTCAATTAAAAAAGATGGGAGTAGATGGCGTCTTTACCGGAGGGTCAAATGCAAAGGACATTGCTGAATTTATTAGAGAGAACCTTAAGAAATAGGGGCTTCTGCATTTACCAATTAGGAGATACGGCCTTTAACCTGTCTTTAATTTTATAAGTTCCATGATGAAAACCTGGATTTGTTTGTAATAGAAGGCTTGATGAATTCCAATGTTTTTCTTTCACCGGAACAATATATCGACTGAGGACTTAGGGGCGTAAAACATGTCAAAAGAAGATACTCTTCCCAAATTATTAGGGCTATTTGAAGGCACCTCTCAAATCCAAAAATTAATCATAGCCAGAAGACTTCAAGAATAGAAGGGTATTGCACCATTATTGACCTTGACGGCCAAATCGGGGGATTTGCCATGAAAAGGGCCTAATTCGTCCCCTGGGCCTCAATTATAAGGGAAGGAGGTTTCACAGTGAATATCAGGACAGTTTGGGTTATAGGGATGGGAACCATGGGTTCCGAGATAGGTATTGTTTGTGCAAATAGCGGCTTTGATACTATTATGGTGGAAGTAAATGCCCAGCAAATAGAGAAAGGTCTTAAGGCGATTAATTCAGTCCTTCAACGCTTGACGAAAAAGAAACTGATCAATGAAAATGATACACGGAAAATTTTAGATAGAATAAAACCTACCACAGAGCGAGAAGAAGCTTTTTCGAATGCCGACTTGATCATTGAAGCGACTTTTGAAGATATGAATTTGAAAAAAGAGCTTTTTAAGTCAATTGACGAAGCCTGTAAAAATACAGCCATTATTGCGTCAAACACCTCTACCTTAAGTATCACTGAAATTGCAGCGGTTACATCGCGTCCCGACCGCTGTATTGGTATGCATTTTCTGATTCCTGCGACTTTAAACCCAGTGGTAGAACTTGTGAAAGGAATTAAAACATCAGAGGAAACGCACAGATTTGCATCTGAATTTATAAAGGCCTGTAAGAAAAGTTCAGTGACAAGTAAAGACTCCCCGGCGTTTATTATTAACAGACTATATGTTACATTAATAAATGAAGCCTGCTTAATGTTACAGGAAAATCTTGCTACGGCGGAAGAGATTGATTTTGCCTGTCAAAAAGGATTGGGGTTTCCTCTTGGACCTTTTGCAGCATCCGATTCTTCTGGATTGGATGTGGTGCTGGACTGTGTAAACACTTTACACAAAAGATTAGGCGACAAATACAGGCCGAGTCAATTGTTGGTCAATTTAGTTAATGCCGGAAATTTGGGCAGGAAAACAGGAAGAGGGGTATTTAAATATGCTAAGAAGTAATCGAAGCTATCGGTGATACTGTAAATGGGCCGACCCCAAATTCCACCGCACATAATTAAGACATATTGTTCTTTCGTAATATTGAGTAGGAGGTGAAGAAATGGATGGTGATTATATCCTTTTTGGGATTAAAGACAAGGTAGCAACT